>JBIIQU010000197.1:0-3342 GCA_044341905.1 Vulcanococcus sp.
TTAAGGCTCTCGCCGGGGATGCCGGCGTAGCAAGGGCGGCCGCCGGTCGGAAATCCGGACTCCGGCGCTCAGGCCGATTCCTGCTGCTCCTGCTCCACCAGGCTGGGGTGGGGCACCACCTTTGCCTTGGTGCGTTCCTCCACCAGTTCGCGGGTGATCGTGAAGGCCTTGGTGGTGGTGTCCGAGGGCAGGGTGTACATCACATCCAGCATCAGCTCCTCCACGATGCCGCGCAGGGCACGGGCGCCGGTTTTGCGGCGGTGGGCTTCGGCGGCGATCGCCTCCACGGCGCCGGGCTCGAACTCCAGGCGCACGTCATCCATGCTGAGCAGCGTCTGGAATTGCTTCACCAGGGCATCGCGCGGCTCGGTGAGGATCGCCTCCAGAGCGTGGGTATCCAGCGGCTCCAGCACCGCATTCACGGGCATGCGGCCGATGAACTCGGGGATCAGGCCGTACTTCACCAGATCGTCGGGCTCTAGGTGGCGCAGCACGTGGGCGGCCTGTTGATCCTTGTGGCTGCGGCTGCGACCCCGGCCATCGGCGGGTACGAAGCCGATGGAGTTGCGGCCCATGCGTCGCTGCACCACGTCGTCCAGCCCCACGAAGGCCCCACCGCAGATGAACAGGATCTGGCTGGTGTCGATCTGGATGCAGTCCTGGTAGGGATGCTTGCGGCCCCCCTGGGGCGGCACGTTGGCCACGGTGCCCTCCAGCAGCTTGAGCAGCGCCTGTTGGACGCCCTCGCCGGACACATCGCGGGTGATCGAGGGGTTCTCGCTCTTGCGGGCGATCTTGTCGATCTCGTCGATATAGATGATGCCGCGCTGGGCCTGGTCCACGTCCAGGTCGGCCTTCTGCAGCAGCCGCAGCAGGATGTTTTCCACGTCCTCACCCACATACCCCGCCTCGGTGAGGGTGGTGGCATCGGCCACGGCGAAGGGCACGTCGAGCAGCTCGGCCAGGGTCTGGGCCAGCAGGGTCTTGCCGCAGCCGGTGGGGCCGATCAGCAGGATGTTGCTCTTGTGCAGCCGGGTGGCTGTCTGGCTGGCTTCGCCCTTGCCATCGCCCTGCCAGGCCAGGCGCTTGTAGTGGTTGTAGACCGCCACCGACAGCACCTTCTTGGCCTCCTCCTGGCCCACCACCTGGCGATCCAGGTGGGCCTTGATCTCCTGGGGTTTGGGGATCTCGGCGAGGGTGGGTGCGGGCTTGTTGCTCTTCTTGGCTGGCTGCTTGCCCTTGGCTTCCGAGCTCTGGCGCTGGCCACCGCTGGCGGCCTGGCCGTCCACCAGCTCTTCGTCGAGGATCTCGTTGCAGAGATCGATGCACTCGTCGCAGATGTAGACGCCAGGTCCGGCGATCAGCTTGCGCACCTGGTCCTGCGACTTGCCGCAGAACGAGCACTTCAGGTGGGCGTCGAACTTGGCCATCGGGCGGAGAAGGGCGGCGAGGGGGCGTCCGGCGAGGGTGGGGCTGTGGGCCCGAAACTCAAGGATCGGCAGGATCCCGCGCTTCGTCAGCCGTCCTTAAGGATCAAACCGGTGATCCGTCTTCGACGACCCGGTCAATCAGTCCGTATTGAACCGCTTCCGCCGGGGAAAGGAAGTAGTCGCGGTCAGTGTCTTCGGCGATCTTCTCGAGGGGCTGGCCGGTGTGCTCGGCCATCAGTCCGTTGAGGGTGTCCTTGAGGAACAGGATTTCCTTGGCCTGGATCTCAATGTCCACGGCCTGGCCCTGGGCACCGCCAAGGGGCTGGTGAATCATGATCCGGGCATTCGGCAGGGCCAGGCGCTTGCCCTTGGTGCCACCGGAGAGCAGAAAGGCGCCCATGGAAGCCGCCAGGCCGTAGCAGATGGTCACCACGTCGGGGGCCACCTGCTGCATGGTGTCGTAGATCGCCAGGCCGGAGGTCACCGAGCCGCCCGGGGAGTTGATGTAGATCTGAATGTCCTTCTCGGGATCCTCGGCTTCGAGGAACAGCAGCTGGGCCACCAGGGCATCGGCCACCTGGTCGTCGATGCCCGTGCCCAGGAAGATGATCCGCTCGCGCAGCAGCCGCGAATAGATGTCAAAGGCCCGTTCGCCCCGGCCGGATTGCTCCACCACCGTGGGCAGCACGCCGGGGGCCGCACTCGGGCTGGCGATGGTGGCCTCGGGGCGCTGGCCCAGCCAGCGGTTCTGGATCGGGTGGGGACGCTGGGCGAGGAGGGGGTTGGCGTCGATCACGCGGCCGGAGCTGTTGGCAGTGAGGTCAATCTATGGGGATCGGACCAGGCCGGTGGTGTGAGCACCGCCCTGGCACCGCTCCCCTCAGCCGCTCAGGCGTCGGCGTTCGGCTCGGCGGCCTTCTCGGTGATGGTGCTGTTGGCTTCCAGCCAGCCCAGCAGCTTCTCGCGCATCAGGTCTTCCTGGACGGCGGCCCGCAGGCGCTGCGGATCGATGTTGGCGGTGTCGCTGAAGCCGCGGCTCAGCTCCTTCACCTTGTCGTCGATCTCCTGATCGCTCAGTTCGAGCTTCTCGCTGGCGGCAAGGGCCTTGAGGGCCAGGCTGCGCTTGAGGCGCTCCTCGGCCTCGGGGCGGGAGGTTTCCCGCAGGCTCTGCACCAGCTGGGGGGTGAACAGTTTCTTCACGTCCATGCCCTGCTGCGCCAGTTGGCCGGCGGTCTGCTCGAGCAGCGACATGATCTCTTCCTGCACGAGGGTTTCGGGCAGCTCCACCTCCAGCTGCTCCACCAGAGCGGCCAGCAGGGCGTCATGGCGGTTGGAGCTGTTGCGGCGCTCGGCCTCGTCCTTCAGGCGGGCTTCCAGGTCGTCCCGCAGCTCCGCCAGGGTCTGCTTGTCGCTGGCCTGCTGGGCAAAGGCGTCATCGAGGGCAGGCAGCTCGCGGGCTTTCAGTTCCGTCAGGCTGATCTCGAAGCTGGCCTTGCGGCCCGCAGCATCCTCCTGGGGGTACTCCTCAGGGAACTGGCAGGCCACGGTCTTGGAGTCGCCCGGCTTCATGCCGAGGATCCCTTCCACGAAGCCGGGGATCATGCGGCCGTCCTCCAGTTCCACTTCCATGGCGTCGGCGCTGCCGCCGCTGATGGCTTCGCCGGTATCCACAAAGGTGCCCTGGAAGCCGATCACGGCCACGTCGCCCTCGGCGGCGGCCCGGCCGTCCACGGGCACGAGGGTGGCCATCTGGCGACGGGACTGCTCGATCAGCTCATCCACGCGGGCGGCATCGAACTCCACCTTCACGGCCTCCGCCTTGAGCCCCTTGGTGGTCTTGAGGCTGGGCGTGGGTTCCACGTCCATTTCCAGGGTGAGGCTCAGCTCCTGGCCGGGTTCAAAGCGCTCCAGC
>JBIIQU010000198.1:0-3318 GCA_044341905.1 Vulcanococcus sp.
TCAGCTGTTGCCCAGCCTCGGCCTGAGCCCGGAGGCCGGAGAGCGCTTCAGCTCCCCCCTGCGGGTGTGGGATGGCCACCACCCCCTGCATGCCCCTGGTGCCGTGGTGGTGGGCGATGCGGCCTCCCTGTGCGACCCCTTCCTGGCGGAGGGCCTGCGGCCGGCTCTGCTCAGTGGTGTGCGGGCGGCCGAAGCCATGGACCACTTCCTCAGCGGAGACGATGCTGCCCTGCAGGGCTACAGCGCCACGATGCGAGCCGAGTGGGGGGAATCGATGGCCTGGGGACGGCGGATTGCCCAGGTGTTCTATCGGGTGCCGAAGGTGGGCTATCAGCTGGGCATCAAGCGGCCCACCGCGCCCCAGCGGATCGCCCAGATACTCTCCGGAGAGATGGGCTATGGCGATATTGCCCAGCGGGTGATCAAGCGACTGTTGTTTCAGCGCAGTTAGAGGCTCTTTGTGCAGTCCTTGAGCTGCCGCAGGCGCTGGTCGATGGAGCCCAGCAGCTCAATGGCGAACATCGGCGATTCCTGCACGGCAAACAGAAACTTTTCGCGGTTCATCACCAGCACCTTGCAGGGGCTCACCGCCTTGGCGTTGCCGTAGCGGCGGTGTTCGGAGGTCACAAGGGCACCGGCGCCGAACACGTCGCCCGCCTGGATTTGCTCGTGGGCGGCCTCGCCGTTCCAGCTCAGCTCCACGGTGCCCTCCAGTACGCCGAACATGCAGGCGCCGGTTTCACCGGATCGGAAGATCAGATCTCCCGCCGCGAAGTTCAGCACTTCCCCCTGGCTGGCCAGGGCGCGCATGGTGTCGAGGGCGTTCAACGGGACCACAGGCAGAGGAGGCCCCAGTGTGGAGCAGCAGGGTTAAGAGAGGGTCAACAACCACTCAGGGCCAGGGCCGCCCCCAGGCCACCGCGCACGTCCGCCGGCAGCAGCCGCCCGTCGTGATCGGTGTCGAGGGCATCGAACACCGCATCGCTGCCGAGCCACTCCTCCCGGGTGATGCAGCCATCGCCATCGAGGTCGTTGAGCAGGAAGATCTCCTGGGCCGCATGCTGGAAGGCATTGGCGCCCTCCAGTTCGCCCAGGCGGTGAGCCAGCTGGGCCTCCAGGGTTTCGATCGCCTTGCTGAAGCCGCGGATGCCCTCATCGAGCTTTTCCGTGGCCATCGGATCGCTGGCCATCATGGCGGCGAACCCTGCCTGATCGAGGTGAATCTGCTCGTCGGTGGGGGCAGGGTTGAAAGCGTTCAGTTTGCGCTGCAGATCCCCCTGGGTCTGGCGCAGTTGGTCGAGCAGGGCGGGGGAGATGGTGAGCAGATCGCAGCCGGCCAGCTCAATGATTTCCTCGATATTGCGGAAGCTCGCCCCCATCACCTCGGTCTTGTAGCCGTAGGTTTTGAAGTAGTTGAAGATCTGGGTTACCGACACCACGCCAGGATCTTCAGGGCCGGGATAGCTATCGCGACCGGTGCTCTTCTTGTACCAGTCGAGGATGCGCCCCACGAAGGGAGAGATCAGGGTGACACCGGCTTCAGCGGCGGCCACGGCCTGGGCAAAGCTGAACAGCAGGGTGAGGTTGCAGTGGATGCCCTCCTTCTCCAGCACTTCGGCAGCGCGCATCCCCTCCCAGGTGGCGGCGATCTTGATCAACACGCGCTCGCGGTTGATGCCGGCCTGTCGGTAGAGGCCAATCAGCTTGCGGGCCTTGGTGATCGTGGCTTCGGTGTCAAAGCTGAGCCGGGCATCCACCTCGGTGGACACACGGCCCGGAACGATCTTGAGAATTTCCTTGCCGAAGGTGACGCAGATCTCATCGAGGGCCTCGCGCACCACCTCTTCGGCGGGAGCTGTGGCCCCGCATACCTCGCGCGACTCCTGCAGGGAGATGTCGATCAGGTTCTGATAGGCCGGAATCTGGGCGGCGGCCAGGATCAGGGAGGGGTTCGTGGTGGCGTCGCGCGGCGTGAACTGCTTGATGGCATCGATGTCGCCGGTGTCCGCGACCACCACGGTCATGGCGGCGAGTTGATCGAGCAGATTGGCCACACAAAGCCCCGCAGATGGCTTCAAGCTAGCCAGCTTGTCTACGGCGAGAACCGCTTGTCATGAAGCGGTCACCGGCTTGCTCGGCGGGATCTTTTCGATCACCAGCAGGGCTTCGATGATCTGCTTGGCCACCGGCACGGCAACGGTGGAGCCATAGGCATTTCCACCCTGGGGTTCGTCCACAACCACCAGCACCACATAGCGCGGGTCGTCGATCGGCAGGTGCGCCACGAAGCTGGTGATCCGTGCCCCGGGGATGTACACGCCGTTCTCAGCCTTTTGGGCCGTGCCGGTTTTGCCGCCGATGCGATAGCCGGGGATCTTGGTGCCTTTGCCGCTGCCCTTGTCCACCACGGTCTCCATCCAGTTCAATACCGTCTGGGCGATCTCCGGCCGGATCAGCTGAACGCCTGATGCCGGCGGGGGTGCCGCGAGATCGTCGCCCGAGCGCAGGCCCCGGGTGATGTGGGGGCTCACCAGGCGCCCGCCATTGGCGAGCATCGCGTGCAGCTGAATCAGCTTGAGGGGCGTGAGGGAGAAGCCCTGACCGAAGGCCGCCGTGGCGGGCTCAATCGGCTGGGTCACGAAGGCGTTCTTGCTCTTGAGCTCGCCGGCCACCGCACCGGGCAGATCGGTATCGGGGACGTCGTCGATGCCGAAGGTGCGAAGCCAGTGCCAGAACTTGGCCGGCTTGACCCGTTGCATCGCCTGCACCATGGCCACGTTGCTGGACACCTGCAGCACCGTGGGGAAGTCGATCAGGCCGTTGCCCTTGCGGTCATGGTTGAAGATCGGCCAGCCGCCGATGGTGAGCTGGCCGGTGTCATTCACCTTGCCGGCGGGATCAATGGCGTTCTCCTGCAGGGCAATGGCCAGGTTGATCGGCTTGAAGGTGGACCCCGGTTCGTAGAGGTCCTGCACGGACCATTCCCGGAACAGCCCGGGCTTGAAGGTCCAGAAGCGGTTGGGGTCGTAGGTGGGGGTGGAGGCCAAGGCCACCATCTCCCCGTTGCGCACGTCCATCACCAGGGCCACGCCACGCTTGGCCTTCCACTGCTTCACCTGCTTGGAGAGGGCCAGCTGGGCCACCTGCTGCAGGCGGGCATCCAGGGTGAGCTGAAGGCGCAGATCGTCGCCGTAGAGCACACCGGCCTTGAGGCCATCGGGCAGGGGCGTGCCATCGGCACCGCGGCGCAGCGAGCGGCTGGCTTCATGGCGCTTGAGATCGCTGTCCCGGCTCTGCTCCAGGCCCGCCTGGGGGATC
>JBIIQU010000200.1:0-3306 GCA_044341905.1 Vulcanococcus sp.
TTGCGCTGGCCTTTGTGGCGGCCGCCAAGGGCATCCCCCTCACGCTCACCATGCCGGAAACCATGAGCCTGGAGCGGCGCAAGTTGCTCACGGCCTATGGCGCCAGGCTCGAGCTCACCGAAGGCCGTCTGGGGATGACCGGCGCGGTGAACCGGGCCAAGGAGATTGCGGCCAGTGATCCGCAGCGCTACGTGCTGTTGCAGCAATTCGTGAATCCCGCCAATCCCCAGATTCACCACGACACCACCGGTCCGGAGATCTGGAATGACACCGATGGCGAGGTGGACGTGCTGGTGGCGGGTGTGGGCACCGGCGGCACCATCACCGGGGTGAGCCGTTACATCAAGACCACCCTGGGCAAGCCGCTGCTGTCCGTGGCAGTGGAGCCCAACAACAGCCCCGTGATCAGCCAGACCAGGGGCGGGCAGGCCATTCAGCCAGGGCCCCACAAGATCCAGGGCATCGGCGCCGGTTTCGTGCCGGGCAACCTCGATCTCGGTCTGCTGGATCGGGTGGAGCAGGTGAGTGACGAGGAGGCCGTGGCCATGGCCCGCCGGCTGATGAAGGAGGAGGGAATCCTGGCCGGCATCAGCTGCGGTGCGGCCACGGTGGCAGCCCTGCGCCTGGCCCAGGAGGAGGCCATGGCCGGCAAGACCATCGTGGTGGTGCTGCCCGATTCCGGCGAGCGCTATCTGAGCTCGGTGCTATTCGAGGGCATGTTCAACGAGCGGGGCCTGCCCATGGGCTGAGCCGCAGGGGCTCAGTCCGGAAGCGGGGTGATGCTCTGGAGCCGCTCATTCAGTTGCATGGCCATGGACTGGCGGCCGACGGCCAGCACCTTCAGGGTGTCTTCGTGCATGCGCAGCTGGGCATCGGCCACCTGCATGCCGCGCACCAGTTCTTTGAGCTCGTCGGGCAGGGTGTTGAGGTCGTAGCGCTTGCCTTCGAAGGTGAGCACGGGGGGTTGCTGGGCGGCGGAGTCGGTCACGACGACAAACGGGGTGCTGGGTCAGGTTACGGCGCCTTCGCGGCCTCGTCGCCAGGGCCAATCAACTTGGGCAGGGGTCTGAGCTGCCGCTTGAAGAAGAACATCAGGAGCCGCCCCACCTGGCAGGAGTCGGTCATCTCCCAGCCCTCCTTACCCAGCAGGTTGAGGAAGTACTGCAGCTGTTCAGCCGGATGTTTGAAGGCCCGTTCCGCCTGGCCCGAGCCGTAGAGCTCGGGAAATTCCCGGGCGATGAATTCGGGGCTGAGGGCTCCCCCTAGGTGCTCGCTGGCCACCTGGGCATCAGGCGGTTGGGGGGGATGCTTGCTCTCCACATTGATGTGGATCACCCGGTATTCCCACTGGGTCATGGGCTCAGCCGCCCCCTGCCATGCGCGTGGGAAGAGGCTAGGCGCCCCGGATCAGTTGTCGCTCGCACAGATCGCGATAACGGCCGGGTCTACCAATCAGCAAGTCGTGGTTGCCCTGGTCCACCACCTTGCCGTTCTCCAGCACAACGATGGAATCGGCTTCCTGAACGGTGGCGAGGCGGTGGGCGATCACCAGCACTGTGCGGCCAGCCATGGCCTGATCGAGGCCCCGCTGTACCGCGGCTTCGGCCTCCGCATCCAGGGCGCTCGTGGCTTCATCCAGCAGCATGACCGCCGGATCGCCCAGCACGGCCCGGGCGATGGCCAGGCGCTGGAGCTGGCCGCCGGAGAAGTTGCTGCCCCGCTCTTCCACCCGTGCGTGGTAGCCACCCGGCAGGGCCTCGATGAAACCATCGGCATTGGCCAACCGGGCAGCCTCCTGAATCTGCTCGAGGCTGGCGGGCCGGCCAAAGGCAATCGCCTCGGCCACCGTGCCGGAGAACACATTGCTCTGCTGGGGAACCAGGGCCACGGCCTTGCGCAGTTCCGCGGCCTTGAGGTCGGCCAGATCCTGGCCATCCAGCAACACCCGGCCGCTCTGGGCACTGTTGAAGCGCAGCAGCAGGGAGAACAGGGTGCTCTTGCCAGCCCCGGACGGCCCCACCAGGGCCACCACCTGGCCGGGAGCCACCCGCAGGCTGAGCTGCTTCAACACCGGCTGAGCGGGGTCGTAGCCGAAGCTCACCTGCTCGAGTACCAACTCACCCTGCACCTGGCCGAGGGAATGGGCTCCGGCGCGGTCCGGTGGTTCGACGGCCTCCTGTTCGATCTCCCGCAAGCGCCGCAGCGAGGCCTGGCCCTGCTGGAACTCATTGAAGTTGGTCGTGAGGTGGCTGATGGGGTCAATCAGCATCAGCAGGGCGGCCACATAGCTGCTGAAGCCCTGGCCGTTGAGGTCGCCGCTCTGGATGCGGGCGGCGCCCATGAGCAGCACCGCCAGGATGCCTGCCGCTTCCAGGAATCCCACCACCGGATACTGCAGGGCCAGCAGGCGCTGGGTGCGATAGCGGGCCCTGCGGTGCAGGTCGATCTCGGTTTCAAAGCGCTGCTGCAGCCAGGGTTCCGCCGCAAAGGCGCGCACCAGGGGCAGGCCGCCAATGGCTTCCCCCAGCAGCGAGGCCAACTCACTCACCTGCTTCTGGCTGCGTTCAGCCGCGCCCATCACCTTGGCGCCGAACACACTCACCAACACCGCCACTAAGGGGGCGAGTAGCAGCGTCCCCAGCGACAGCTTCCAGTCCAGCCACACCATGTAGCCGAACACCACCACCAGCTGCAGGGCGGAGGGTGTGGTGTCCTGAATGGTCTTGTAGATCACCTCGCCCACGCGGTCCGCGTCCTCGGTGAGGCGGTAGGTGAGATCGCCGGCGGAGAGTTTCTCGAGGGCCCCGAACTCCAGGCGCTGCAGCCGGGCAAACAGCCGGCGTCGCAGTTCCTGGCTCACCTGCAGGGCGGGATCCGCCAGCAGCGTGTCCTGGCCGAATTGGGCCAGTTTTTGCAGCATGAACACCGCGAGGGCCAGGCCGATCACCCGCAGCACCTGGCCGAAATCACCGGCCCCGATGGCGGGGATCAGCTGACCCGCTAGCCAGGCCAGCAACGGCCAGCAGACCACAAACACGAGCATGCACAGGCCGCCCGCCAGCAGTGTGCGGCGGTGGGGCTGCAGCAGTGGCAGCAAACGCCGGAAGCCGGCCGAGGGGGGTGCGAGCATCGGGGCAAGCTATCAGCGCTTTTTTGGCCGACGCTCCTGAGCCCATCCGCCTCGATCAATTCCTCAAATGGCAGGGCCTTGTGGGCACTGGCGGCGAGGCCAAGCAACGCATCCAGATCGGTGAGGTGCGGGTGAACGGCTTCCAGGAAACCCGCCGGGGCCGCAAGCTCAAGCCA
>JBIIQU010000202.1:0-3287 GCA_044341905.1 Vulcanococcus sp.
GGTGATCGCCAAGCTGGTGGTGGTGAGCGAGTAAACCGCTCGCACGTACACAACACGACTCCTCAAAACCCTGGACGTGAACAACCGGGTGCAGGCCGTGCTCAAGGGCATGCGCTGCGGCATGGTGCAGCTCTGAACCCTCAGCCCCCGGGCAGCAGCGGCAGGATCCGTTCGAGGGCCACGCCCCGGCTTGCCTTGAGCAAGAGCTGATCGCCAGGTTGGATCCAGGTGGAGAGCTGCTCCGCCGCCTCAGCAGGGCTGGACACCAGCGCCAGCTTCGGCAGGCCCGCGGCAGCCGCCAGCATGGCTCGACCCTCGGCACCAGCATCCACAATCAACAGCCCATCGAGGCCCAGCTCCAGGGCATGTTGCGCCACACGGCAATGCAAGGCCACGCTCTGATCGCCGAGCTCCAGCATGGTGCCGAGCACCGCAAAGCGGCGGCCAGGTTGGCGTTGCAACAGGGCCAGGGCCGCATGCACGGCCTCTGGGGAGGCGTTGTAGGTCTCATCGAGCACCGAAATGCCGCCGATGCTGAGGCGACGGCTCCGGCCTCCCGGCAGATCCACCTGCAATGGCTCCAAGTCAGCGACGTTGAGCCCCAGTTCGCTCGCCACAGCGAGGGCCAGCATCAGGTTGCGGGCGTTGTGTTGACCCTCCAAGGGCAGCGGCAGCACCGTTCCCGCCACCTCCAGGGTCTGGCCGCTGCCATCCAGCCGGCCCAGCCAATCGGCCTGGGATTCAAAACCCTCCCCCTCCAGGGCCACCCGCAGCACACGACCGCTCCACACCGAGGCCAAGGCCGCCTCCAGCAGTGGATCGCCGGCGGGAATCACCACACAGCCCGTGGGCTTGAGGGCCGTGGTGATCTCGCACTTGGCGGTGGCAATGGCCTCCCGGCTGCCCAGGCGGCCAATGTGGGCCGTGCCGATGTTGGTGATCACGGCCAGATCGGGCTCAGCGCAGACACTGAGGCGCTCGATCTCGCCGAGACCACGCATGCCCATTTCCACCACGAGGGCGCGATGCTCCTCGCCACTCTTGAGGAGAGTGAGGGGTACGCCGATGTCGTTGTTTTCATTGCCCACACTGGCCACCACCGGGCCCAGGGGCTGCAACACGGCGCGGATCAACTCGCGGGTGGTGGTCTTGCCGGCAGAGCCCGTCACCGCCACCACGGGCAAGGCCAGCGCCCGGCGGTGCCAGAGGGCGAGCTGCTGGTAGGCCGCCAGCGTGTCATCCACCAGCCAGTGGAGCAAGCCAGGCGGCACCTCCGTCCGGCGGTTGCGCTGCACCAGAGCGGCCTGGGCCCCCACCGCGGCTGCTTGCGGCAGGAAGCCATGGCCATCGAAGCGCTCGCCCACCAGGGGCACGAACAGCTGGCCCCGTTCCAGGCTGCGGCTATCGGTGCAGATCGGACCGAGGATCTGGGTGCCATCCACGGGCGCGCCCAGGGGCTGACCCCAGTGCTGGATCAACTGGCTCAGCTGCATCGGCTTCAGGACGGACGGGGCGCGGTGAGCACGATCATGCCGCTCCCTACCAGGGCATCCCGGGCCAGCAGGCCAGAGCCTGAATCGCGCAACAGCAGATGGTCGTAGCCCAGCTCCTGGGCCCACCGTTGCCATTGGTCGGCCCGCCGTTGCTGCTCAGGGGCCGACAACCCCAGGAACGTGCTGCGCACCTGCAGGGTGAGGGTGGCCGAGGCCGGCTCGCCTGTGGCCGCCAGGATCAGGCCATTGGCCTCCGGGCGCTGCGCCAAGGAGGCCAGGGGGTCGGCGGCAGGCGTGGGTGCGGGCTCTGGGGGCGGTTGCGCGTCCAGATCGGGGATGGGCTCAGGCTGCGCCGGCAAGTCGGCCCCGATGGGCCGATCCGGTTTCAGCTCCGGTTCAGGTTGTGGTTCGAGCGCTGGTTCAGCAGCCCCATCAGCCTCCAGCGCCGATAACAACGCGGTGCCCGCCATCGGGCTGGGAGACGTGGCGCGCGACTCCTGCCAGCGCTGCAGGCCGAACCCAACAGCGATCAACAAGAGCACCGCCGCGGCGAGCAGCACCGGCCAGAACAGGGGGGCGAGGTCCGGGGGCCACCAGCGGGGCCGCCGCAGGGAGCCTTCACCGTTGCGGCGCCAGAGCTCCCGAACCCTCAGGCCGAGGTCTGCCCGAACAGCCCGCAGGTCATCGCCAAGGGCGGTCCAGGGGTTGCGATAGGGGGCCGGCAGATCGGAGCGCGGCTGCTGGTTCGCCAGGGGCTCACGACCCATGGAGTGGGGTGCCCTCAGCCAAGGTTGCGGCGTCGCAGCAAGGCCAGCGGATTGCGGAAGCCAGCCCCCACCGGCGCCGGCGCATCGGCCTGCGGGTCTGCCCCTTGGCGACTGGGATCGGCATCCTGACCAAGGGAGAACTGCCCCACGGCCTCCGCATCCGGACTGGGCTCCTTGACCCCCCGCACCTCCCGGTAGAGGCGGTCGTACTCCAGGGCCGAGCGCTCCCAGCTGAAGTTGGCGGTCATGGCGCGCTGCTGCAGTTCACACCAGCTATCGGCATGGCGAAAGGCCTCCCAGGAGCGCACGATCGAGGTGTAGAAGTCGAGGGGGTCGTAGCGGTCGAAGCAGAACCCCGTGCCGCTGTGGTGGCGCGGATCATGGGGGGGCACGGTGTCCACGAGGCCACCCACGCGACGCACCACGGGGATGGAGCCGTAGCGCATCGCCAGCAGCTGGCTGATCCCGCAGGGTTCAAACCGGCTGGGCATCAAGAAGGCATCACTACCGGCATAGATCAACCGCGACAGGGCGTCGTCGTAGGTGAGGAACACGGCGAAGCGGCCGGGATGACGCGCCGCCATCTGCCACAAGCCCGATTCGAGGTTGCGATCCCCCGTGCCCAGCACCACGATCTGACTGTCGGAATAGGCCAACACGCGATCGGCCACCTGCAGCAGCAGGTCCACACCCTTCTGGTCCACCAGCCGGGTCACCATGCCCATCAGGAAGGTTTCGGGGTTCACCGCCAGGCCCATGCGCTCCTGCAGCACCTGCTTGCAAACGGCCTTGCCGGCCAGGTTGTCGGCGGAGTAGGTGGCTGGGAGGGTGGCGTCCGTGGCGGGGTTCCAGTCGTCCTGATCGATGCCGTTGAGGATGCCGCGCAGCTTGCCGCTCACGTAATTGAGCAGGCCATCGAGCTGTTCGCCGTATTCCGGAGTGCGGATCTCCTGGGCGTAGGTGGGCGACACGGCATTCACCCGATCGGCATAGAGCAGAGCGGCCGCCATGGTGTGATCCCCCTGCA
>JBIIQU010000201.1:0-3287 GCA_044341905.1 Vulcanococcus sp.
CTCCACCTCCAAGCCACCCGCCACCGCGAGGTAGCAGTCGAAGCGGGAGAGGGGCAGACCCAGGTGCTTCTCCAGCACCGCCAGGATCTGGTGCAGGCGATTGGTGCCGATCCCCGTGGCCGTGCGGCGGGGGCTGGCATAGCTGGTGGTGCTCACCAGGGCCTGCAGTTCCACCACCAGCGGCCGGGTGCCCTCACAGGCCACGATCGTGGCGGTGCCGGCACTGGGCTCATCGCTGCCCAGGAATAGCTCGCTGGGGTTGATCACCTCCGCCAATCCCTGGCCGCGCATCTCAAACACCCCCAGCTCGTGGGTGGCGCCAAAGCGGTTCTTCACCGCCCGCAGCAGGCGGTGGGTCGCAAAGCGATCCCCCTCAAAGGTGAGCACCGCGTCCACCAGGTGCTCCAGCACCTTGGGGCCCGCCAGCATGCCCTCCTTGGTCACGTGGCCCACCAGCAACAGGGCCGTGTCCTGGCGCTTGGCGATCCGGGCCAGGGCCGCCGCGCAGTCGCGCACCTGGGCCACGGAACCGGGCGCACTGCTGAGCTCGCCGTCGTGGAGTGCCTGGATGCTGTCGATAATCGCCACGGCCGGCCGCAACGCCTCCAACTCCTGCAGCACCAACTCGAGATCGGTTTCCGCCAGCAGCTGCAACGCCGCCCCAGGCCCATCGGCGGCTGCCGCGCCGGACTCCAGCGGATCCGCCAGGCGCCGCCAGCGCAGCTTCACCTGCTGGGCCGATTCCTCCGCGCTCACATAGAGCACCGAGTGGCGGGCCGCCATGGCCTGGGCGCTCTGCAGCAACAGTGTGGATTTGCCGATCCCGGGATCGCCGCCCAGCAACACCAGCGAGCCGGGCACCAGGCCACCGCCCAGCACCCGATCGAGCTCGCCGTAGCCGCTGCTCAGCCGCTGCAGGGGGCGATCCCCCACCGCATGGATGGGCTCGGAACGGCGGGCCTGGGCAGGGATTGCCGCCTCGGCGGCGCTGGCCACGGGGCGACGGCGACGGGTATCGGTGGCCGCCGCCACCTGCTCCACCAGGCTGTTCCAACTGCCGCAACTCGAGCAGCGTCCGAAAAACTGGCGGGTCTGCGCACCGCAGCTCTGGCAGACGTAGGTGGTGGTGGCGCGCGCCAAGACGGTGTATGAAGAAAGGTGGCTTCAGGTGAACCCAGGGGCCCGCCGACCTTTTCAGTAGGTCGAACTACTTAACCCGCCTGGTCAGAGTGGCGCAATGACGGCCTCAGCCCCCGCCAAGGAAACGATCCTGGTCGTCGATGACGAAGCCAGCATCCGGCGCATCCTCGAGACGCGCCTGTCGATGATCGGCTATCAGGTGGTCACGGCTTGCGATGGCCTCGAGGCGATTGAGGCCTTCCGTCGCACCAGCCCCGATCTGGTGGTGCTCGACGTGATGATGCCGAAGCTCGACGGCTACGGCGTCTGCCAGGAACTGCGCAAGGAATCGGACGTGCCGATCGTGATGCTCACCGCCCTGGGCGACGTGGCCGACCGCATAACCGGCCTGGAACTGGGCGCCGACGACTACGTGGTGAAGCCCTTCAGCCCGAAGGAGCTGGAGGCCCGCATCCGCTGCGTGCTGCGCCGCGTTGACAAGGACCAGGCGGCCGGAATCCCGAACTCCGGGGTGATCCAGGTGGGTGAGCTGCGGATCGACACCAACAAGCGCCAGGTGTACCGCGGCGAGGAGCGCATCCGCCTGACCGGGATGGAATTCAGCTTGCTGGAACTGCTGGTGGGACGCAGCGGTGAGCCCTTCAGCCGGGGCGAAATTCTCAAGGACGTGTGGGGCTATACCCCCGAACGGCACGTGGACACCCGGGTGGTGGACGTCCATATCTCCCGGCTGCGCTCCAAACTGGAAGATGACCCCGCCAATCCCGAGCTGATCCTCACGGCTCGTGGCACGGGTTACCTGTTCCAGCGCATCGTTGAAGCCGTTGCCCCCGAAGCCAACTGACGCCCCAGGTGCTGGCCCGAACGCCCGTCGTTCGCGGCCCAAGGCCATCCGCCGTCTGGTGATCTGGTATCGCCGCAACGCGGCGGTGACCAGCCTGGTGGGCACCGCCGTGGGCACCGCTTCCGCCGCCGGCCAGGTGGCTGGAGCCGCCGGGAATGCCGCCGGTGCCGCCGCGAACGCGGCCGGCGCTGCCGCCAATGCCGCGGGGGCCGCCGCCAACACCCTGCTGCAACCGCTGGTGTTCGATCCCCTGCGCCGCTTGCAACAGGGTGCCGGTGGCGGCAGCGATCTCGACATCAACGACGCCGATCGCCTCTGGGTGGCGGTGGATGGCATGGGCGGTGATTACGCCCCTGGCCCGATCCTCGAGGGCTGCCTGCGGGCCGTGCAGCTGCTGCCGCTGCGCATCAAGTTCGTGGCCGAAACGGCCGTGGTGGAGGCCGCCGTGGCCAGCCTTGGGTTAGCGGATGAGCTCAGCACAGCCCAGCGGAACGGCTTGATCCAGATCGTGGCCAGTGGCCCCTCCGTGGGCATGGATGAAGAGGCCACGGTGGTGCGCAAGAAGCGCGATGCCAGCATCAACGTGGCCATGGATCTGGTGAAACAGGGGGAGGCCACCGCCGTGTATTCGGCCGGCAACTCCGGCGCCGTGATGGCCTCGGCGATCTTCCGGCTGGGGCGCCTCAAGGGCATCGATCGCCCCGCCATCGGCGCCCT
Source organism: Vulcanococcus sp. (assembly GCA_044341905.1). Taxonomy (GTDB): domain Bacteria; phylum Cyanobacteriota; class Cyanobacteriia; order PCC-6307; family Cyanobiaceae; genus Vulcanococcus. The sequence continues at coordinate 2,702 of JBIIQU010000201.1, forward strand.
GTTCCCCACCAAAGACCCCGCCCAGCAGGTGCTGGTGCTGGATGTGGGCGCCAACATGGACTGCAAACCCGGCTATCTGCACCAGTGGGCGCTGCTGGGCAACATCTACAGCCGTGATGTGCTGCAGGTGGCCCAGCCCCGGATCGGCCTGCTCAACATCGGCGAGGAGGAGTGCAAGGGCAACGAGCTGGCCCTCAAGACCTACCCCCTGCTCCAGGCAGAGAGCCGCTTCCACTTCGCCGGCAACTGTGAGGGGCGCGACGTGCTCTCCGGCGCCTTCGACGTGGTGGTGTGCGACGGCTTCACCGGCAACGTGCTGCTGAAATTCCTGGAGAGCGTGGGCAGCGTGCTGCTCGATGTGCTCAAGGCGGAACTGCCCCGCGGCCGCCGCGGCAAGGTGGGGTCCGCCTTCCTGATGAGCAACCTGCGGCGCATCAAGAAACGCCTCGATCACGCCGAGCACGGCGGGGCCCTGCTCCTGGGGGTGGATGGCATCTGCGTGATCGGCCATGGCAGCAGCAAGGCCCTCTCGGTGGTGAGCGCCCTGCGCCTGGCCCACTCCGCCGCCAGCCATGGCGTGATGGAC
>JBIIQU010000203.1:0-3282 GCA_044341905.1 Vulcanococcus sp.
CCCAGAACGCCCGGGTGAACAACTTCGCCATTGGCGGTGATGAAGCCCCACGCACCCTCGTGGATGTGGATGAAGTGATCGAGCGGGCTTACCGCCAGATCTTTTTCCACGCCTTCAAGGTGGATCGTGAGCCGATGCTGGAGATGCAGCTGCGCAGCGGCATGATCACCACCCGCGATTTCGTGCGCGGCTTGCTGCTCTCGCGCAAGTTCAGCGAGGGCTTCTATCGCTGCAACAGCAACTACCGCGTGGTGGAGCAGGTGGTAGGCCGGGTGCTGGGCCGTGAGGTGCACGGCAACCAGGAACGTATCGCCTGGTCGATCGTGATCGCCAACCAGGGTCTTGAGGGCTTTGTGGATGCCTTGCTCGACTCGCCCGAATACATGGATGTGTTCGGCACCGATGAAGTGCCCTATCAGCGCTCCCGGGTGTTGGCCGGCCATGCCAAGGCTCAGCTGCCCTTCAACCAGAAGGCCCCCCGCTATGACGCCTACTGGCGCGAGATGAGTGCCAAGCGCGCTCCCGCCAACCCCTATGGCGGTGGCGGTGCCCAGTTCAGCGGCGGCCAGATGTCTCCTGCCTGGGTTGGTGGTCAGCCCCCCAAGGTTGCGCAGATCCTCTGGCTGGCCCTGGGTGCCGTGGGTGCCCTGGAACTGGTGCGCGTGCTGGTGGCCACCGCCGGGGCCATGCTCAGCACCGGGGCTGCCGGCTGATTCAGGCGCTCAGTTCATCCATAAATGGCTGCTCCTCTTCGTCTGGGAAGGGGTTCAGCTCCAACTCCAGCTCAGGCTCTTCGCTCCTGGGCGGGAAGGGGTGCACCTGGGCGCGGTGCTGCTGCTCGTTCAACAGCTCCTCTAAGCGGGCGATGCGCTCTTCGGTATGGGCCAGGATTTCGCTCGATTCCAGGCTGGCAGGGTCGTCGGCCAGGTTGGTGCCCAGGTCACCGATCTGCTGCTCCAAACTCGCCAGCCGTTCCTCCAACTCCAGCAGCCGCAGGGTGAGGGTTTCGCCCACCTGGCTGAGGGCCTGGAGCTGCTCGCTGATCCGTTGCTGCAGCGAGGCGGAAGACGCAGCTGACATCCCTCGGGCCGATTGGATTTGGGCGGATGGTATCGGCGCGGGGCCCAGGCGCCAGGCCTGCTTTTTGTAACGTTTCTGAAAGCCGGTGTTCGGCGGCAAATGGGCCCCATTGGATCCGGCTCTGGCACCAACAGCGCAGGTTGCCCCTCGGTGCGGCATCTCCCTCGGTGCTGCCCTTGCTCCTCCCCTGGCCCGCAAGCCCGCCCCTGAAGTCCCATGACTCTCGCCAACGCTGCCTACCTGGGCATCGAGCGTTACGCCAACAACCGCGTCAACGAAAACTGGATGTCCGCTTCGTCGGACGACAAAGCAGCTGTGATCCGTGCTGTGTATCAGCAGGTTCTCGGCAACCAGTACGTGATGGCCAGTGAGCGGCTCGAAGGTCCTGAGTCGCTGTTCAAGCGCGGCTACCTGAGCGTGCGCGAGCTCGTGCGCCAGGTGGCCAAGAGCGGTCTGTATCGCAAGCGCTTCTTCGAGAGCAGCAATCCCTACCGCTTCATCGAGCTCAACTTCAAGCATCTGCTGGGCCGCGCGCCCCAGAACAAGGCAGAGATGCTGCACCACTTCACGATCCTGCAGGAGCAGGGCTACGACGCTGAGATCGATTCCTATCTCGACAGCGCCGAGTATCAGGATCGCTTCGGCGAAGAGGGTGTGCCCTATCTCCACGGCTGGAATTACTCCGTGGGTCAGCAGGGACTGCAGTTCTCCTACATGCTGCAACTGGCCTGTGGTGCCGCCGCCTCCGTTAAGGGCGACATCCTCAAGAACCAGTCGCGCCTGAATCGCGCGGTGCATGCCGAGCAGCCCATGCCCGTTGTGGCTCCTGGCTCCAAGGCCGCCGGTTTCCGCAAGGTCGCCAGCGATGGCGTCACCCGTCAGGGTGTGGGTTCCGGAGAAGAGGGCCGCACCTTCCGCATGGAGATTACCGGCTTCAACAACTTCCGCCTGCACAAGCGCAGCAATCGTGTGCGCTTCATCCCCTTCAACAAGCTGCTCGAGTACCAGCAGCAGATCCACCGCGAAGGCGGCCGGGTCGCCAGTGTCACTCCGGTCAACTGACCGGAGCCTTCTTTCCTCGTTACCCCCGTAGCTCTGATGAAGGTTTCTGCAGGCAATCGCGGCACCAGCCTCAGCAATGACCGTCAGGTGACATTCACCGTGACCAGCATCGCCAACAACGACTACTCCCGCACGGCGGATGTGGTCATGAATGTGCCTTACACCCGGATGAACGAAACCATGCGCATGGTGCAGCGCATGGGTGGCAAGATCACTGGCATTCACGTCAGCGGCGGCATTGACACCAATGCCCCCAAGGCTGCGGCTCCGGCCAAGGCTGCTAAGAAGAAGTAAGCGGGCCAAGGCCCCGATCGTGCCCTCGCCCCCCTCTTGCAGGGGGCCTTTTCATGGCTGCGTGCTGGGCAGGAGGGATCTGGGACAGGCGGGGAAGGGGGTGTGCTACTGCCCGCGCTGTTCTCTGGGGTACAAAAGGCCCCCAAGAGCCCCGATTCGTTCTGTTTTACAACCAGCTCTCATCCTGCAGAAGCCTTGCGGTGCAGGCGATCTGCCGCCGCGAATGACTGTTTGTTAAGCGCTGCTGATGGGGGGCATAGGTAGGGTCGACAATATGTGGGCCAAGCGGTGAGGCGGACTTCGGCCTGCTCGCGCGATTTGGTCCCGTGAACCCCTGGTAGCTGCCGCTGCCGGCAGGGCGCACATTCCCCTCTTCACCCTTCCCGACTTCAGTCGAGAACAGGAGCTAATCAATGTTCGACGCCTTCACCAAGGTCGTTGCTCAGGCTGATGCCCGCGGCGAATTCCTGAACGCTGGTCAAATCGATGCCCTCGCCGCCATGGTGGCTGAGAGCAACAAGCGTATGGATGCCGTGAACCGCATCACCTCCAACGCTTCCAAGATCGTCACCAGCGCTGCTCGCGATCTGTTCGATCAGCAGCCTGCGCTGATCGCTCCCGGCGGCAACGCTTACACCCACCGTCGCATGGCTGCTTGCCTGCGCGACATGGAGATCGTTCTCCGCTACATCACCTACGCCGCCTTCACCGGTGACGCGTCCGTGCTGGAAGATCGCTGCCTGAACGGCCTGCGTGAGACCTACCTGGCCCTGGGCGTTCCTGGCGCTTCCGTGGCTGAAGGCATCCGCAAGATGAAGGACGCCGCCATCTCGATCGCCAACGATC
>JBIIQU010000204.1:0-3255 GCA_044341905.1 Vulcanococcus sp.
CTGCGCTTCCTGCTCCAAACCGTGGTGACCATGCTGTGCTTCTGGAGCGAGCGGGCAGCGGCGCTGGATCGGCTGCTGCTGATTCCCTACCTCTTCCTCTCTGGCCTGGTGGCCCCGCTGGACACCTTCCCGGCTCCGGTGAAGAGCTTCGCCCTGGCCACGCCCTTCCCCTACATGCTGAGCTTTCCGGCCCAGTTGCTGGCGGGCATGCCCGTGAACGCCGCCGCTGGCTTCGGGGCCCTGGCGGCCTGGTGTGCACTGCTGGCACCGATCGCCTGGCTGCTCTGGCGGGCCGGGGTGCGCCGCTATGGGGCCATGGGGGCCTGATGCCGATGCCCCGCAACCGTTACTGGCGCAGCCTGGGCCGCTTCTGGGCCACATCCCTGGCGGCGGAGCTGGAATACCAGGCCAACATGGCCATCGAACTGCTGGCAGTGGTGGGGAACCTGGCCGGCAGCCTGTTCGTGCTGGCCCTGCTCTATGGCCGTGGCAGCAGCCTGGGGGGCTGGAGCTGGGATGAGGCGCTGGTGGTGCTGGGGGTGTACACCCTCCTGGATGGGCTCACCAGCGCCGTGCTGCAGCCCAACCTCAGCAAGATCGTGAGCCACGTGCAGAACGGCACCCTCGATTTCGTGCTGTTGAAACCCATCGACAGCCAGTTCTGGATCTCCACCCGCAGCTTCTCCCCCTGGGGCCTACCGGGCCTGGCGGCGGGAGCTGGGCTGATCATCTGGGCCGCCAGCCGGGCCGGAGCCAGCTGGCAGGCCAGCCACGTGGCCCTCACGGCGCTGCTGCTGGCCAGCAGTGCCGTGATCCTCTACAGCCTCTGGTTCCTGCTCGCGGCCCTGAGCATCTGGTTCGTGAAGGTGTGGAACGCCACCGAAGTGCTCCGCTACGTGCTGGTGGCGGGCCGCTATCCCGTGAGCGCCTACCCAGCAGGCCTGCGCACCCTGTTCACCCTGGTGTTGCCGGTGGCCTTTCTCACCACCGTGCCGGCGGAGGCCATCCTGGGCCGCGTCAGCGGCAGCTGGGCCCTCGCCAGCCTGGGGGTGGCAGCGGCCGCCCTGGGGCTGAGCCGCTGGTTCTGGCAGTACGCCCTGCGGTACTACACCTCTGCCTCCAGCTGATTCAGCCCCGCAGGTGGCGGTTCCAGGTGGCGGCCGAGAAGCTGTTGCCATTGTCGCTGGCAATCGCCACCACGGCCTCCGGCGAAGCCGCGGATGCCACCAGAGCCTTCAGGGAAGGATCGCTCTCCATCTTGGCCACAAACGCATTCAGCTGAGATTTGGACATGGGTGCAAGCCGATGGACCCTCCACAGCTAGCCAGAACGCCAGAAAAAAACCGCCCCTGCAAGCAGGGACGGTTTCGAAGACGCGCTTACGCCTAAGGGCTGGGAATCACCAGCGGTTGCCACCGCCGCCGCCGCCGTAGCCGCCGCCACCGCCGCCGCCGCCGTAACCACCACGGCCACCGCCGCCGCCACCACCGCCACCGGTGCGGGGTTCAGCTTTGTTGACGCGGATGCTGCGGCCCATCCACTCGACGTCCTGCAGGTCGTTGATGGCCTTGGCCTCATCGGCCTCATTAGCCATTTCAACGAAGGCAAAACCGCGCTTGCGGCCGGTGTCGCGATCGAGGGGGAGGCTGCACTTGCTCACCTGGCCGTACTCGGCAAACAGGTGCTCGAGATCTGACACTTCGGCGTCGAAGGACAGATTCCCTACGTAAATCGTCATGAACCAGAAAGACTATGAACCGACTCGAAGGCAGCTCTGGAGAAAGTGGTGAGCTTGCTAAAGAGAACTCTTTGAATCTGTCTCACCCTACCACCTGCTGAGACGTTTGGCCTGTGGACGCGCTGGCACCGCGGCGCTCAAAAGTCTTCTCATGCGTGCAACGCTGCGACACCACCCGGATCCATGCAGCCGTGATGCAGGCCAGGGGCCACGACAGCCACCATCTCCAGGCCGTGGCGGCGGCCTTCCACGCCCCCGACACGATTGAGTCGATCACGCCCCTCGGCAGTGGCAACGTGAACGACACCTATCTGGTGCGGGCGGGCGGGCGCCCCACGGTGCTGCAGCGCATCAACACCCAGGTGTTCCGCCAGCCCCAGCTGGTGATGCAGAACCTGGTCACCCTCAGCAACCACGTGCAGGCACGACTGCGCCAGCCCCTGCCCGCCCTGGAGGGTCGCCGCTGGGAGCTGCCGGAGGTGATCACCACCCGCCATGGAGATGCCCCCCTCTACGCCTGCAGCCAGGGCGGCTTCTGGCGCACCATCAGCTTCATCGCCGCAGCCCACAGCGTGGATGTGATCGAGGGCCCCGAGCAGGCCCGCGAACTGGGGTTCGGCCTGGGGATGTTCCACCTGCTGATCAGCGATCTGCCCAGCGAGCAGCTGGCCGACACCCTCGAGGGCTTCCACATCACGCCGCTCTATCTCGAGCACTACCGCCAGGCGCTGGTGCGCAGCGAGCTGGAGCGCTGCGCGCGCACCGACCACTGCATCGCCTTCATCCGCAACCGCGAGGGCTTCGCCTCCGTGCTCGAAAACGCCAGGGCCCGCGGCGAGCTGCAGCTCCGGCCCATCCACGGCGATCCCAAGATCAACAACGTGATGCTCGATGGGGCCACGGGCCAGGCCGTGGGCCTGGTGGATCTGGACACCGTGAAACCGGGCCTGATCCACTACGACATCGGCGACTGCCTGCGCTCCTGCTGCAATCGAGCCGGCGAAGACGCCCCAGACCTCGAAGCCGTGCACTTCGATGCCGACCTGGCCACCGCAATCCTGGAGGCCTACTTCTCCGTTGCCAATGCCTTTCTCAGCGATGCCGACATCGCCTACATCGTGGATGCAGCGCGGCTGATCAGCTTTGAGCTGGGCGTGCGCTTCTTCAGCGACTACCTGGCCGGCAGCACCTACTTCAAGGCCAGCTATCCAGAGCACAACCTCCACCGGGCCCTGGTGCAGTTCCGCCTCACCGAGAGCATTGAGGCCCAGGAAATTGAGCTGCGGGCCCTGGTGCAGCGGCTGCGGCGGCAGGCCGTGCTCGCCTGAGGTGTCCCCCATGCCGGCCGTGCCCTTTCGCCTCCAGCCCTTCGAACCAGATCCGGCCCTGGACGGCCTCGAGCTGGGCGGGTTCTACAGCCTGGAGCAGGGCCAGCTGCGCCTCCACTACCGGCTGAGCGGCCCCCTCGAGGGCCTGGAGATTCCGCTGGCCAGCCCCACGCCACAACGCCGCGACGA
>JBIIQU010000205.1:0-3231 GCA_044341905.1 Vulcanococcus sp.
CGCCCCGGATCTGCTGCGGAGGCTGCTGCGGGCCGGTGACGCGGTGCGCGTGGTGCTGCTGCCGGACCATCCCAGCTGGAGTGCCAGCGCATTGCGCGAGGCCCTGCAGGCCCTAGGGCCTGAGGCCGTGGAGATCGCCGCTGGCAGCGGCGATCTAGCCGCCGATCTCAGCTGGCTGGTGCAATCGCAAGCCCTGCCGGTGGTGGCCGGCTCCCTCTATCTCGTGGCCGAGGTTCTGCCCCTGCTGGATCCCGCGCCAGACTGAACCCAGCCCTCTTGCCGCAGCCTCCATGGTGCGATCCAGCCTGCTGGCCCTGGCCGTGAGCCTGTTCCTGGTGCTGAGCAGCCTGGCCGGCCTGCCCATCGCTCCGGCCCTCGCCCTCGACACCTCCACCGGTGTGGGCCTGCAGGATCGGGCCCTGTTCCAGGACACGGTGGACTACACCCTCACCAACCAGAGCGGCAACGACTTTTCCGGCCAGCAGCTCGCCAACACCTCCTTCGCCGGAGCCGTGGGCAAGGGAGCCAACTTCGCCGGCGCCAACCTGCACGGGGCGATCCTCACCCAGGGGGCCTTCCCGGAGGCCAACTTCGCCGGCGCCGACCTCTCCGATGCCCTGATGGACCGCACCGACATGAGCCACACCGACCTGCGGGGCGCGGTGCTGGTGGGGGCGATCGCCTCGGGGGGCAGTTTCACGGGCGCCAACGTGGAGAACGCCGATTTCACGGATGCCCTGCTGGACCGGGTGGATCAGCGTCTGCTCTGCCAGAGCGCCAGCGGCACCAACCCAATCACCGGCGCCGACACCCGATCCAGCCTGGGCTGTTAACGCTCCAACCAGCCCCGCAGCTTGCCGGGATTGAGCAAGCCGGCGGGGTCGTAGGCCGCCTTGGCGGCCACCTGATCGGCATCCACCACGCCGAGGCCGCCGTCCTCCACGTTGAACACGTGGGGGTTGAAGAGCACGCAGCCCAGGGCGCAGCAGTGATCGATCAGGGCTTGCAGCGCCTCAGCCCCACGCCAGCGCACCAGGGGCAGACAGGCCAGCCGTTGGCTCCCCATGCTGCGCACGGCCTCCAGGTGCCAGAGCAGGTCGGCGCCCCAACGCTCCCGCAGGGCCGCCAGGGCCGGGGCCTCGGGCTGGGGCAACAGCAGCTGCAGGTAGGTGAAGCCGGGGTCGCGGCTGCGCACATGCAGGGTGGTGTGGTTCCAGGTGAGCTCCCGCAGGGGGATGCCACGGCTCTGGCCCTGGGGCGCTTGCCACACCAGGGCGCCGCCCAGCTCCGTGAGCAGCGCCGGCAGGGCCAGCAGCGCATCGGGGGCCGCTAGTAGCAGCAGCCGGTGGCTGCGGCCATCGGCCTCAGGGCAGCCCTGGGGCCAGGGAAGCTGGGCCGCCACCGCAGCCTCCAGTAGGCACAGGGCATTGAGCTGCAGGGCCGAGGCCGGCAGCGCCTGGGCCGCAGCCAGGGCCTGATCCCAGTGGGCAAACTCCAACACCAGCTGCTCCCAGGCCACCGCAGCGGTGCTGGCCATGGTGAGGGCGGTCACGATGCCATTGGTGCCGTAGGCGTGGTTCAGCGGCCGGGCGCCGGCGGCATCCAACTGCAGCAGCCGAGGCTGAGGTTCCAGGGTCACCATCTCCAGCCCCAGCAAATGCCCGGGATCGCGCAGGAAGCCCCAGCGCAGCGAGCCGATACCGCCCGATCCGCCAGCGATGAACCCCCCCAGGCTGGCGCTGCGCACCGTGCTGGGCAGCAGCCGCAGGGCGCGGCCATGGGCCTGCAGCTTCTGGTCGAGATCGGCCAGCAGGATGCCCGGCTCAGCGCTAAACACCCCTGTGGCGGCATCGAGCTGCAGCAGGCGATTCATGCCCGTGAGGTCCACCACCAGGCCTCCCGCCAGGGGCACGCACTGGCCGTAGTTGCCGGTGCCCGCACCCCGCAACGTGAGGCTCACGCCATGGCGAGCGCAGGCCGCGGCCACCCGTAGCACCTGGTCGCTGCTGCTCACCCGCACGCCCATTTGGGCCCGCAGACCCTGCAGCAGGGGCGCCAGCACCGGCGAGTACACAAAGGCGTCCGCTGAGAGGGCCTCCAGTTGGGCGCTTTGGCACAGGGGAGCGAGCCCCGCGGCCAGCAGATCGGCGGCCAGGGCCTCCAGCTGGCCCTCCGAGGCGGGGGGGCGCAGGGGCTGGGGGAGAGCGGTGGGCAGGAACGGTGTGAGGGCCATCAGGGAAGCGCGGCGAGGCGAGCATCGGGCTGCTGGGCCAGGGGGGGTGGCAACCACTGCCCAGCCCGCAGCACCCGGCGCTGGGGCGTTCGGGCCAAGAGCTCACTCCAGGTGGAAGCCCCCAGCACCACCAGATCCGCGGGCGCCCCCTGGCGCACCACCCCATCCCACGGAAGCCCCAGCAGCCGTGCCGGCACGCTGGTGAAGGGCATCAGGCCCTGGCGCTGCCAGGGGGCCAGATGCACGCTGGGGCCCGCCAACCGCACGAGCTCGAGGGGATCGAAATCTCCACCTGGAAACCAGGGATCCTGCACGTTGTCAGCGCCGAGGGCCACCGCCACTCCAGCCTGCTGCAACAGCTGCACCGGCGCCACGGGCCGTTGGGCCAGGGTGAGGCCGTGGCGGCGGCCGAGCAGCCAGAAGTTGGTGCTGGGCAGCGCCACCACCGCCAGCCCAACGGCAGCCATGCGCTCCGCCAGCTTGCGCTGGTGGGGCTCCGGCAACAGAGCCATGCTGCTGCTGTGGCTGCAGGTCACGGGGATGGCCACGCCATGGCGCTCCAGCAGGGAGGTGAGCAGGCCCACGCCATAGCCCCACTGGTCGCCGCCCTCATCCACATGCAGATCCACCCCACAGCCCAGGCGATCCGCCAGCTGCAACAGAGCCAGCAGCTCCGCTGCAGCCTCAGGGCCCGGGGGGAACGGGGGCCCCAGCACCCCGCCGAGGAGCCCACCGGCAGCCGCCACCCGAGCCGCCAGCTGCCGGCCTGCCGCGGTGGACCACAGCGGCAGCGGCACCAGCGCCACCAACTGCAACTCCACCCGGCCCCGCCAGCGGTCCCGCAGCTCCAGCAGGGCCTCCCAACTGGGTTCGGCGCCTGCCCCCCCGCTGTCCACGTGGCTGCGCAGGGCCCGCAGCCCATAGCGCCAGGCCTGCTCCAGGGCCCGCTCGCCCCGCTCCAGCACCTGCTCACGGGTGCGCCGCTCCCCCTCGCGCAG
>JBIIQU010000206.1:0-3227 GCA_044341905.1 Vulcanococcus sp.
ATCGCTGTGCCGGGACTGTCCAGCGGTCAGCCCAAGGCGGCCAACACCGCGCGGATGGTGGTGGCGCTCACGTCGTCGCGGATCTCCACCGTGCCCAGCCCTGTGGGCAGTACGAAGCGAACCTTGCCATCGCGAACTTTCTTGTCCCCCTGGAGGCACTCGAGTACGGCCTCGGGATCGAGATCGGGCCAGGTCATCGGCAGTCCGGCGGCGGCGATCACCGCCTTCTGCCGGTTCTGATCCTCCTGGCTCCAGAGGCCCATGGCCAGGGACACCTCACCGGCGGCGATCATGCCCAGACCCACGGCCTCGCCGTGCAGGTAGGTGCCGTAGCCACACAGGGCTTCCACCACGTGGCCGAGGGTGTGGCCGTAGTTGAGGATCGCCCGCAGGCCCCCCTCGCGTTCATCGGCCGCCACCACTTGGGCCTTGGCGGCGGCGGAGCGCTCCAGCAGGCTCTGCAACCGCTCAGCGCCCACGCTGGGCAGGCTGGCCAGGCCAGCTGCAGGGTCATGCGCGGCGGCGGCCTGCAGATCGCTGAACAGCTCGGCATCGCCGATCACGCCGTACTTGATTACCTCGGCCATGCCGGCCCGGAATTCGCGCTCCGGCAGGGTGGCGAGGGTGGCGGGATCGATCAGCACCAGCCTCGGCTGGTGGAACGCCCCGATCAGGTTCTTGCCGCCTGGGTGGTTCACGCCGGTCTTGCCGCCGATGGCGGCATCCACCATGGCGAGCAGGGTTGTGGGCACCTGCACCACGGCGATGCCCCGCAGCCAGGTGGCGGCGGCGAATCCCGCCATGTCGCCCACCACGCCGCCGCCGAGGGCCACGATTAGTGAGCCCCGCTCCAACTTGCGGGCAAAGGCGGCGTCGTGAATCTGCGCCACCGTGGCGGGGGTCTTCTGGTCTTCACCGGCCTCGATCACCAGCTCAGTTGCCGCGAAGCCACTGGCGATCAAGCTCTGCAGCACGCTGGCGCCGTAGTGCTCGTGCACCACTGGGTTGGTGACCACCAACACCTTGGTGCCGGCCTTGAAACCGCGGCCACGCACCTGCTCCCCCAGCTGGTGCAGGCCACCGTCACCGATCACGATCGGATAGGGGTTGGCGCTCAGGGCCACCTCGATGGTGCGGGAGGGGCACGCGGCGGCAGCGGTCATGACGGGTGGTGGGGCGGCCAGAGGTCTTGAGGCTACGGGGGCAGAACGGGGCCATGGCGGGCTCGTGCAGCCTCAGCGGCGTGAGGCGCGGTAACGCTGCTCATCCGCGGATGCCTCTGCGCCACTTTCCCAAGGGAAAACGATCCACTCACTTGAGTCAGTGATCTCCACGGCTTGCCACCACTGGGGCTCGGCTTTGCTGATCCACACCACCACGCGGCTGTTCTCCAAGTGCTTGTAGGGCCCCACGGTCAGCCCGGTTTCGTAGACGTCGTCAACCACAAGACAGCCCGCCCGGGCCTCTGCCAGCAGGGGGATCCCCAGGCGGTGGCTGAGGGCTACGGCCAGCACCAGGCCGCCGCGGGGGATGCCGAAGATCCCGTTGAAGCCCGCGGACTCCGCAGCGATCTGTTCCACGGCTTGATCAAAGGCGTCCCAGGTGAGGTTGCGCATTGATCGGAGGCGACCCCTGAACTATGCCAAAGGTGCCAACAGGGCGGCTTCCGGCGTCACAGCCGCTCCAGCCACCCCGCCGCAGTGCAGCAGCACGGCCGGGCCCCTGCACCCCTTCACTGGTTTTGATCACGGAGGTCAGACGACAGCACCCCCAGCAGCTCTTGGCCGTAGCGTTCGAGCTTGGCGGCCCCGATGCCGCCAATGGTCGCCAGCTCTGCGCGATCGAGGGGCCGGCGGGCGGCCAGCTCCAGCAGGGTGCGGTCGTGGAACACCACATAGGGCGGCACCCCCTGCAGCCGTGCCTGCTCGAGCCGCCAGGCCTTGAGCGCCGACACCAGGGCGTCGTCCACTTCCACGTCGCCGTTGCCGCTGCCGTCGCGATCCCAGCGGGTTGGACTGCCCCGCCGGCGCTCCCGTTGCGGGGGTGGTAGCGGCAGCTCCAGGTTGATCTCGCCCCTGAGCAGGGGCCGCACCTGCTCCTGCGGGCCCAGTTGCAGCCCGCCCTTGCCTTCGGGCACGGGCTCCAGGAAGCCCAATCCTGAGAGCTGGCGCACGAGCGTGCGCCATTGGCTGCGGTCGAGCTCGCGGCCGATGCCGTACACGCTCAGCTCGTGGTGGCTGAATTGGCGGATCTTCTCGGTGCTGCCCCCCAGCAGCACATCCACCAGATGGGCAGCGCCGAAGCGCTGGCCGGTGCGCACCACAGCCGAGAGCAGTTTCTGGGCCGGCACGGTGAGATCGGCGAGTGGTTGTGGCTCCAGGCAGCCATCGCAATTGCCGCAGGGTTCGCCCAGCTGCTCACCGAAGTGCCGCAGCAACACCTGGCGGCGGCAGCCGGGAGCCTCCGTGAAGCCCAGCAGAGCATCGAGCTTGCCGTGTTCAAGGCGCTTCTGCTCCTCAGGAGCGGCCGAGTCGTCGATGAAGCGGCGCAGCTGGGGCACATCGCCAGGGCCATGCAGCATCCAGGCCACCGCCGGTAGGCCATCGCGGCCGGCACGCCCGGTTTCCTGGTAGTAGGCCTCCAGGCTCTTGGGCAGATCCACGTGGGCCACGAAGCGCACATCGGGCTTGTCGATGCCCATGCCGAACGCGATGGTGGCCACCACCACCACGGCGCCGCTGCTGCCGCCGCTGCGGAACAGCTCCAGGGCTGCTGAGCGCCGGGTTGTCTCCATGCCTGCGTGGTACCCCACCGCCTCGAATCCCGCTGCTTGGAGCTGGGCCGTGAGGCTGTCCACCCGGCTGCGGGAGCGGGCATACACGATGCCGCTGTGGCCCCGTTGCTCCTGGAGAAAGGCCAGCAGCTGCTGGCCGGGCTGGTCCTTGGCCCGCAGCAGGTAGCGGATGTTCGGTCGATCGAAACTGGCCAGAAACACCTGGCCGCTCTCCAGCCGCAGGCGTTCGATGATCTCGGTGCGGGTGCGCGGATCGGCCGTGGCGGTGAGGGCCAGCCGGGGCACCGCCGGGAAGCGCTCGGCCAGTACCCCGAGCGCGATGTATTCGGGCCGAAAATCGTGGCCCCACTGGGAAACGCAGTGGGCCTCATCAATCGCGAACAGGCTGGGGGGCCGTCCGCCGGCCATGCCGGCCGCCAGGCGGTCCAGCAGA
>JBIIQU010000207.1:0-3216 GCA_044341905.1 Vulcanococcus sp.
GGTGCACCAGCCCCATGGAGCCGGCGCAGCGCCGCACCACGTTCCAATCGCCATCGGCCAGGGCGCGGCGGTAGATCTCCTCCAGCAGGGCCTCCAGGCTGGCTTCGCCCCTGCCCTTGGGCCCCTGCAGCAGGGCCCCCAGGCCCAGGCGCCGCACCAGCTGCTCCAGCACTTCTGCCTGCTCCGGCAGCGACGTGCTCTGCCAGAGCCGCTCGGCCAGGGTGGTGTTGGGGGTGTCTTCGAGCTGCTGCTCCTCCTCGGCGGTGAGCGGCTCGTGGCGGATGCTGGCCCGCAGCAGGGGTTTGGCGGTGGTGCTGCTGGCACCGCAGGGCTGGGCCTGGTCCGGGAGGTCAGCCCAGTTGGCCTGGTCCTGCAGCTCAGACAGGGCGCCCAGCTGCACGGGCACGCCGCCCAGCAGGCCGCTGCGCAACTGGTCGCCGAGGCGAAGGAAGGTGTCGGGGCTGCGCTGGAAGGGCGCCTCCTCCACGGGGATCAACAGCAGGGGGGCACCGGCCCCACGCCAGTGGCGCATCAGCTGGCTGATCTCGCTGGCCACGGCGTCCACCAGCTGTTCCGGGTCGTCCGAGAGGTAGAAGGTGCTCTCTTCCAGCACCGCCGGCAGGAAGGCCAGGGTCTGCCCGCCCTGGCGGTAGAGCCGCGCCGTCACCATGGTTTCCATCCGCATCGGCGGGTGGCCGCTGAGCCCCAGGCGCGGGTTGGCGCCCACGGCCCCCATGCGTTCCCCGAGCTCCCGGGAGCTGGCGATCCGCAGGCTGCCCTGGCAGGCACGGCTGGCGGGCAAGCCTGCGGCTTCGAGGGCCGTGGCAATGGCATCACTCGCCGGCACCAGGGCCACCAACACCTGATCGGCGCCCAGGCTCGCCCCCAGGCGACGCCCGCTGGGATCGAGGTCGTGTGGTTGCAGCAGCCCCTGCAGCAGCAGATCCCCCAGCCAGGTGAGGCTCTGGGTCCAGAGCAGGGGAACGTTGTCGTTGGCGATCCGCTGTTGGCTACCGGGCCGTTGCCGTTCTGCGGCAATCGCCTCCTTGGGCACCAGATACAGCTCCGGCAGCAGCGCTTCCCCATCCACGTCCACGGCGAGCTTGCTGAGCCGCTCGCGCCAGCTCCAGGCCTCGCTCCAGCGCTCTTCGCAGCAGGCCGTCACCAGCTCATAGGCCAGAAACAGGGGCCACTCGCACTCGATGTGTTCGAACTGGGCCAGTTCCTCCCGCTCGTAGTGCAGACGGGTGTGGTCTTCCACCACGGTCTGGTGGCCGTCGCGGCGGAAGCGCTTGTAGCCGTAGGCCCCTCCCAGCTCGGTGCGGATCTTGTGGCGGGTGCGCTCCACCAGTTTGGGGTCCTCCACCGCCCAGGCCGGGTAGCCGATCACGGAGAGGCAGGCCGCATCCACTTCCTTACTGGCGGATTCCCGCGGCAACAGGCCGGTGAGGGCGCGGCGCAGGCGCACGATCGCATCGTGGGGGATGTGCAGGCTGCAGCCCCCGTTGCCGTGGGGGCCGTAGAGATCCAGGCCCTCGAGGGCTTCCAGGGCGGCCTTCACCAGGCCGATGGAGCTGGCGTTGCGCTCCGGCATGCCGTGGTTGCCCTTGTCGCCCCGTTCCCAGATGCCGTAATCGGCCACCCGGTAGGCCCGGGCCACGTAGTACACCAGGTTCTGGATGAAATCCCGCTCGTGGCTCGTCTGGATCACCACCAGCCCCGCGCGGGTGAGTTGCGCCAGCTGCAGCAGGAACAGGGCCGTGGCGTCGAGCTGCAGGTGTCCCCAGCCGTCGTCGGGCACCACGGGGTTGCCGCTGTTGGTGTCGTACTTGGCGTGCAGCGCATCCAGCGGCTGCAGGCTGTGCTTGAAGCGCTCCAGCTTCGGCGCCTGGCGCAGCATGGCGTTGAGCAGCCCACGCATCAGTTGCAGCACCCGCTGCTCCAGTTCGAACACGCGGGTGGTGGCACCGCTCAGGCGCCGGTGGGCCAGGGCCAGGCCCCACACGCACTGCACGGAGTACACGCAGTCGCGCACCCAGGCATCGCCGTAGTTGCCATGCACCGTGTGGGCGGTGCTGGCCGGGAGCAGGCCGGTCACGGGGTGCTGGCGCTGCAGCACCACCCGCTCAATCTGGGTATCGAGAGCCTGCAGCCGGTCCCAGGCTTCAGCCGGACTCAGCTCCAGGGGCGCCACGAGGGAGGGCATGGATGCGCTGGTGAGGGTCATTGCGCTGAGATGCCGGGCGCCGGCCATAGATTCTCTCGCGCGGCCCATCCGGCGAATGGCATCAATGGCGACTGACGCCACCAGCACTGGTTTCACGGGCGTAGAGCAGCCCCCCTCCTGGCGCCTCACCCAGGTGCTGGGGGTGCAAGTGGCCGTGAGCGGCAACGTGTTCGCGGCAGCCTTGGAGCTCAAACAGCGCGGTGGCGGCCAGATCGTGACCCTCAACGCCGAGATGACCATGGCGGCCCGGGCCAACCCGGAGCTGGGCGCCGCCATTGCCCAGGCCGATCTGGTGATCCCCGATGGTGCCGGCGTGGTGTGGGCGCTGGGGCGCCAGGGCTACAAGGTGCGCCGCAGCCCCGGCATCGAATTGGCCCGCGCCTTGCTGGAGTACGCCGCCTGTCATGGCTGGAAGGTGGCCTTGGTGGGCTCCAGCCCCGAGGTGATGCAGACCCTGCGGGAGCGGCTCAGTGCCGAAATCCCCGGCCTGAACCTGGTGCTCACCATCCATGGTTATCAGGCGCCGGAGTTGTGGCCTGGCCTGGAGGCTGAACTGCGGGGAGCGCGTCCGGATCTGGTGCTGGCGGCCCTTGGTGTGCCCCGACAGGAAACCTGGATCCAGCGCCTGCATCAGGGCCAGCCGGGCTTGTGGATGGGTGTGGGCGGCAGTTTTGATGTGTGGTCGGGCCTGAAGCAGCGCGCGCCGCAGTGGATGGGCCGCCTGCAGATCGAATGGCTCTACCGCTTGCTGCAGGAGCCGAGCCGCTGGCGCCGGATGCTGGCGCTGCCAGCCTTTGCCTGGGAGGTGCTCCGCCGCGGCTGAAGGCACGCCCCGGTTTTGGCCATCAAGCGGCCATCAAAAAGCGGCATGGCCATGGCCACGCCGCTCTCGCAAACGACCTGCTGGATTCGGGGAACGCTGACTGCTCAGCGGAAGCCCACCGAGGCCTGCCACACGAAGGCCAGCAGCAGGAAGAACAGGGGGATGA
>JBIIQU010000209.1:0-3213 GCA_044341905.1 Vulcanococcus sp.
CACCGCTGCTGGGCCATGCCCTGGGCCGCCCCGTGGCCTTCATGGCCAAGGCGGAGCTGTTCAAGGTGCCGCTGCTGGGGCCGATCATCCGCGCCTGCGGCGCCTACCCCGTGGCCCGCGGCGCCAGCGACCGTGAAGCCATCCGCACCGCCACCGACCGGCTGGAGCAGGGCTGGGCCACCGGCGTGTTCATCGATGGCACCCGCCAGGCCGATGGCCGGGTGAACGATCCCCAGGCCGGTGCCGCCCTGCTGGCGGCCCGGGCCGGCGTGCCGTTGCTGCCGGTGGCCATCATCAACAGCCACAGGGCCCTGGGCACCGGATCCAGGCAGGCCCGGTTGGTGCCCGTACACATCCGAATCGGCACGCCAATCCCCCCGCCGGCCTCCCGCAAACGGGCGGATCTGGATGCCGCCACTGCCGCCTGCCAGGCCCAGATCAATGCCCTGCTGGACCAGGGCCTGATCAGCGGCCCTGCACTCCCTCCAGCAGCGGCCCGAAATGCTCTGCCGCCCAGCTCCTGAGGTCGCGGCCCGTGAGCACCCACAGGGCAGCGCGGGCTCCATCACCCCACACCTTGCGCCCCCCCTCCGGCGTGCAGCGGTTGCCGCAGGGCACCTCCACCGGCGTGAGCGCAATGCCCCGGCTACCCGCCACGATGCGGCCCACCAACAGGGCCCGCGCCATGTGATCACGGCTGGTCACCAGCAGCACGTGGCGCACCTTGGCGCCCTTGAGTTCATCCACCACGGAGGTGAAATTACTGAGAGTGTCGGTCGCGCGGTAGTCGAGCTGGACGCGGCCCGCATCCAGCCCCTGGCGCCCGAACTGCCAGCTCGCGTATTCGGGATTGCTGCCGCCGCTCACCAGCACCGGCAAACCATCGCGCTTGGCCAGCTCACCGGCCACCCGCTCCCGCTCCACATCACCGCCCAGCACCAGGATCAGCTGCGGTGCCGGCGCGGGGGGTAGCCACAGCCCGCGGGACAACCACAGCAGCGGCACGGCCGCCAGCAGCACCCACCAGCGCAGCCCCCCGGAGCGACGGGGGCGCGGCCGGCGGCGGCGGCGCGGGCGGCGATCGGTCGTCACAGCCCATCCACCGGGCTGGTGGGGTACAGGGGCAGCACCGGTTGCCAGGGGCCCGGAAGCTGGGCAGCGGCCGCCCGCTGGCCGAGCTGCAGGAGCTGCAGAACATCCGGCTCCGGATCGACCACCGCGGGATGCCGAGGTTCGGCAGGCAGGCCATCGCCGCCCCGGAACAGCCGCGGTGGCTCCAGCTCCGCCAGAGCACCGGTGGCGTCGGAGCCGTAGCAACCCGCCACCACCCCACGCCGCGGCAACTCCTGGGTGAGCCAGAAACGGGGCACCCCTGCCATCGCCTGGCCGGGAGCCACCAGGCGATGGGCCATCAGCAGAAAACTGCTGTAGCCATGCAGAGGGATGGCCAACTGCTGGGCCAGGGTGCGGGCGAACACCACGGTGAGGCGGGTGCCAGTGAACCCTCCCGGACCAGTGGCCACCACCAGGCGGCCGATCCGGCGCCACTGGCCTGCCGGCAGCAGCTCCTCCACGCAGGCGAGCAGATCGTTGGAGAGCCGGCGCCCGAGGGGAAAGCTGGCCACCTGGGCTGGCTGCTCGTCCGCCTGGGCCTGAACGGCGAGGGCGAAGGTTTCACTGGAGCTGTGCAGCGCCAGCAGCAACGACGGGCCGCTCATGTGGGCACCGCCAGGCCCGGCCGCAGACGCTGCCAGCGGCCGGGTTCCGCCTCAAAGCTGGCGCAGGCGCGCACATCCCACTCCACCCCCACCTGGTGGTGGGGCAGCGTCATCACCTGCACATGAATCCTGGGGGCGTCCGGCACGAAGGAGGGCTGCGGCGTCAGGTGGGGCACGCCATGCTGCCGTTCCACCGCGTGGTAGGCCTGGCACTGGTCGACCCAGCGGCAGTCCACGCAGATGCACATGCCCGGAGCCGGTGCGGATGGCGCCATTGTGACCCCTGCCGGCGCCAGAGGCGATGCCGCGGCTGATGCGGCCCTGGCCTGGCAGCGCCTGGCGGCCGAGAAATGGCCCATTCCCCGGGAGGCCTTCCCCGCTGGCACCGCCCTGGTGGGAGGGGCCGTGCGGGATGCCCTGCTGGATCGGCTGGGCGACAAGCCCGATCTCGATCTGGTGGTGCCCACGGATGCCCTGGCCCTCTGCCGGCAGCTGAGTCGCCGCCATGGCGGCAGCACCGTGGTGCTGGATGCCGAGCGATCGATCGCGCGGCTGGCGATCCGCGGCTGGAGTGTGGACCTGGCCCGCCAGGAGGGCCGAAGCCTGGAGGCGGATCTGCGCCGGCGGGATTACACCGTGAACGCCATCGCGCTCCCCCTTGAGCCCAACGCCGCACTGCTGGACCCCACGGGAGGCCTGGGCCACCTGGAGGCCCGGGCGCTGGTGGCGGTAAGCGAGGCGAATCTGCTCGACGACCCGCTGCGGCTGTTGCGGGGGCTGCGGCTGGCCAGCGAACTGGGATTTGAGCTGGAGGCCCGCACCTGGGCCTGGATCCAACAGCACCATGGCCGGATCGCCCCGGTGGCGGGGGAGCGGGTGCTGGCAGAACTGGAGAAACTGGCCGGCGCACCGCAGGGCCAGCACGGCCTGCAGCAGACCCTCCAGTGCGGCCTGCTGCACCCCTGGGCGCCCCCCGGCACCAGCCCAACGAACGCGTACGCCGTGGAGGCCCTCAGCCCTGCCACGGCCCTGGCCGCAGGCCTCAGCGCCGAGGAAACCCTGGAGGCCTTGCCCCTGGCCCGACTGGCGGCCGTGCTGGACGCCCGGGCCCTGCAGGCCCTGCACAGCAGCCGCAAGTGGCAGCAGCGGGTGGATCGCCTGCACCAGTGGCAACAGCGGCTGGGCACCACGGCTCCTGCGGCCGCCGCCGCCGCGCTGCCGGAGGCCGATCGACTGCAACTGCAGCGGCAGCTGGAGGCCGATCTGCCCGCCCTGCTACTGAGCTGGCCGCCGGAGCAGGCCCAGGCCTGGCTGACGCGCTGGCGCGACCCCAGCGATCCCCTGTTCCATCCCCGCGCCGCCCTCGATGGCGGCAGCCTGCAGCGGGAGCTGGGCCTACGCCCCTCCCCGCAGCTCGGCGCACTGCTGGATCACCTGATGCTGGAGCAGGCCTTCGGGCGGATCCACAATCGCGAGCAGGCGTTGGAGCAGGCGC
>JBIIQU010000208.1:0-3213 GCA_044341905.1 Vulcanococcus sp.
AACGGGAGGTGATTGAGGGCGTGGACCTGATGGTGGTGCGCGAGCTCACCGGCGGGGTGTACTTCGGAACACCGAAGGGTCGGGTCGAGGCCGATGGCCACGTGCGCGGCTTCAACACCATGGCCTATTTCGACTACGAGATCGACCGCATCGCCAAGGTGGGCTTCGATCTGGCGCTGCAGCGGGGCGGCAGGCTCTGCTCGGTGGACAAGGCCAACGTGCTGGATGTGAGCCAGCTGTGGCGCGACCGGGTGGAAGCCCTGCATGCCAGCACGTATCCCACCGTGGAGCTCAGCCACATGTACGTGGACAACGCCGCCATGCAACTGGTGCGCGCCCCGCGGCAGTTCGACGTGCTGCTCACCAGCAACCTGTTCGGCGACATCCTCAGCGACGAGGCCGCCATGCTCACCGGCTCCATCGGCATGCTGCCCTCGGCCTCCCTCGGGGCCGAGGGGCCAGGCCTGTTCGAGCCCATCCATGGCTCAGCCCCCGACATCGCCCGCCAGGACAAGGCCAACCCCATGGCCATGGTGCTGAGCGCGGCCATGATGCTGCGGGTTGGCCTGCAGCAGGACGCCGCAGCCACGGCCCTGGAAGCCGCCGTGGATGCCGTGCTGGCCGCCGGCTACCGCACCGGTGACCTGATGGCCGAAGGCTGCACCCAGCTGGGCTGCCAGGCCATGGGCGACCAGCTGCTGGCGGCCCTGGAGGGCTGAAACAGCCGCAGGCATGGCGCAGACCCACGACCTGCCAAACTCGCCGAAGTTCTGCTGATCCCTGCGCATGTCGAAGCGTCATCCGGTTGTGGCTGTCACCGGTTCCTCCGGCGCAGGGACCAGCACCGTCAAGCGTGCCTTCGAGCAGATCTTCAAGCGCGAGGGCATCACCCCCGCGGTGGTGGAGGGCGACAGCTACCACCGCTACGAGCGCGGCCCCATGAAGGAGGCCATGGCCGAGGCCCTCGCCAAGGGTGAGAACTTCTCCCACTTCGGCCCCGAGGCCAACCTGTTCGACAAGCTGGGCGAACTGTTCCGCAGCTACGGCGAGAGCGGCGGCGGCGAGAAGCGCTACTACCTGCACTCCGTGGAGGAGGCCGCTGAGCACAACGGCCGCCTGGGCACCAACCTGGAGCCCGGCCAGTTCACCCCCTGGGAGCCCATCCCCGCCGGCACCGACCTGCTCTTCTACGAAGGCCTGCACGGTGGTGTAGAGGGTGAGGGCTACAACGTGGCCTCCCTCGCCGACCTGCTGGTGGGCGTGGTGCCGATCGTGAACCTGGAGTGGATCCAGAAGATCGCCCGCGACAACCACGAGCGTGGCTATTCGGCTGAGGCCACCGTGGACACGATCCTGCGCCGCATGCCGGATTACATCAACCACATCTGCCCGCAGTTCAGCCGCACGGACATCAACTTCCAGCGGGTGCCCACCGTGGACACCTCCAACCCCTTCATGATCCGGAACATCCCCACCCCGGATGAGAGCTTCGTGATCATCCACTTCCGCAAGGGCGCCCGGGAGAAGTGGGGGATCGACTTCACCTACCTGCTGGACATGATCCACGACTCCTTCATGTCCAGCCCCACCTCGATCGTGGTGAACGGCGGCAAGATGGGCTTCGCCATGGAGCTGATCCTCACTCCGATCATTCACCGCATGATCGAGGAGAAAAAGAAACTGTCCTGAGGCTTTTAGCCACTAGTGTGGGTCCGTCAGGCGGACCCGGTGAAGTCAGTACCCGTCCCCTCTACGCCCGGTGGTCCTCCGTCCTTTGTGATTGCGGGGGCCACTGGGCCTTCCGGTCAGGGCCCAAGGCCGGACGTTCGTACTGAGCTGCGCCTGCAGCCCCGCTGGGATCGCATCAACAGTTCCGATCTGATCGGCCGGGCCCGCAGGATTTATTTCACCTACATCGAGCGCTGTCCCAGCGGACTGGAGCCCCTGGGGGTTGTCTTATCGGGCACAGGCCTAAGCCAGGGGCGGGTGGTGTTCGAACTGCCGGTGCTCCTGCCCGATGAGCAGTACGTGTCGCTCGACCTGGTGCGTGGCCGCACACAGAGACTGCGCAGTACTCGAACCACTTACCGCAGCTGATGAGCTCCACTGCTGTTGTTGCTGTCCTGGCCGCTGTGCTGGGTGCCTGCGTGGGCAGCTTCCTCAACGTGGTGGCCTGGCGCCTGCCCAGGGAGGAATCGGTGGTGCACCCCCGCAGCCACTGCCCCCACTGCGGCAGCCAACTGCGCTGGTTTGAGAATGTGCCACTGCTCAGCTGGATCCTGCTCAGGGCCCGCTGCCGCCATTGCGGCAGCGCCATCAGCGCCCGCTACCCCGCCGTTGAGCTGCTCACCGCTGGCCTGTTCGTAGCCACGGCCCTGGGCAGCCCCTCCGCCCTGGCCGCACCCCCCGCCTGGATGCTGCTGCTGGCGGGATGGCTGCTGGTGGCCCTGCTCATCCCCCTCACCCTGATCGACCTCGATCACCTATGGCTGCCGGAACCCCTCTGCCGCTGGGGGGTGCTGCTGGGCCTAGCGATCTCGGCCATCGCCGGCTTCAGCCAGGGGGAGAGCAGCGGGCGCAGCCTGCTGCTCCAGCATCTTCTGGCGGCCTGCGGTGGGCTGCTGGCTATGGAAGGGCTCAGTGGCCTGGCCCAGAAGGTGATGGGCAAGCCCGCCCTGGGTCTGGGTGATGCCAAGCTCACAGCCCTGCTGGGGGCCTGGCTGGGGCTGAGCGGCGTCGGCCTTGCGGTGCTGCTGGCGGTGCTGGCTGGTGCCCTGTTCGGGGCGCTGGGCCTGCTGAGCGGCCGACTCAAACGCGGTCAGCCCTTCCCCTTCGGTCCGTTCCTGGCCGGTGGTGGCCTCGCGGTGTGGATCGGTGGCAACAGCTTCTGGCTGCAACAGCTGGGGCAATGGCTGGGCTGGGGAGCCCTTTAATGGTCTGAAGACCACCTAAGCCCGGACGCTCCCTGCCTCCATGTCGCTGTTCGACTGGTTTGCCGATCGCCGCAAGACCGCACCGGCGGTTCGCAACCCCCAGGAGGTGAACGAGGAGGACGGCCTCTGGAGCAAGTGCCCGGAGTGTGGGCTAGTGGTGTATCGCAAGGATCTGGCGGCCAATGCCAGTGTCTGCAGCGGTTGTGGGCATCACCACCGCATCTTCAGCGAAGAGCGGATTCGCCTGATCGCCGATGAAGGCAGCTTTGAAGCCCTCGAT
>JBIIQU010000210.1:0-3210 GCA_044341905.1 Vulcanococcus sp.
CCCCGAGAAGCGGGCATGGTGCTGGCACGCCAGCCGCGGCGCCCGGTGAGTGGCCCCCTGTTCGAAGCCCGTCGCCAGATGGCCCACGGCAGCCACGCCGAGTGGGCCAAGTACGTGAGCAACTGGGACGCCGCCTAACCGTTACTGCCGGAGGCCTGCTCCGCCAGCTCCTCGAGCTGGCGCCGCTGATCCGCTGACACACACGCACCGATCAGTTCCGCCAGCTGGCCCTGGAGCACAGGCTCCAGCGAAAAATTGCGGCCCAGCCGGTGATCGGTGGTGCGGTTGTCCTTGTAGTTGTAAGTGCGGATCTTTTCACTGCGGTCGCCACTGCCCACCTGGGCCAGACGGGCTGAACGCTCCTTGGCGTTGGCCTCGGCCAATTCACGCTCGTAGAGCTTGGCCCGCAGGATCTCCATGGCCCGCTCGCGGTTCTGGAGCTGAGAGCGCTCCTGGGTGCAGAACACGCGGATGCCCGTGGGTTTGTGCAGGAGGTCTACGGCGGTTTCCACCTTGTTCACGTTCTGGCCGCCTGCTCCGCCGGAACGGGCCGTGCTGATCTCGATCTCGGTGGGGTCGATCTGCACCTCCACCGGATCGGCTTCCGGCATCACCGCCACCGTGGCCGTGGAGGTGTGCACCCGCCCCTGGGACTCCGTGGCCGGCACCCGCTGCACCCGATGCACTCCCGCCTCGTACTTGAGCTGGCTGAACACCCCGTCGCCCTGGATCGCCAGGATCAGTTCCTTGTAGCCGCCGAGTTCGGCCTCAGACGCGCTGACAGGCTGCACCTTCCAGCCGACGCTCTGGGCGTAGCGCTCGTACATCCGGGCCAGATCCCCGGCCCAGATGGCAGCCTCATCACCGCCGGCACCGGCGCGGATTTCCAGCATCACGCTGCGCTCATCCCGCGGGTCGCGGGGCAACAGGGCCAGGGTGAGCTGCTCCTCCAACTGGGCCAGGCTCTGGCCGAGCACGCTGAGCTCGTCCTGGGCAAGCACCTCCATCTCCAGGTCGCCGCGGCTCTGCTTGAGCAACTCACGCGCCTCCCGCTCCTGGCGCTGGAGGCTCTGGAGTTCGGCGTAGCCGTTCACGAGGGGCTCGAGGCGCGCGCGCTCACGGGCAATCGGCTCGAGCTGGCTGGGGTTGGCCGCCACATCGGGATCGGCCAATTGCCGCTCCAGGGTCTCGAAGGTGCGACGGGCCGTCTCCAGCCGCTCACTCAGGAAAGAGGCATCCATGGCAGCAGGTCAGCAAAAAGCCGGATGCCCTGGAGCATCCGGCCCTGCGGTAAATCCGTTGTGCAACGGATGGAAATCAGGCTTGCGCAGCAGCTTCGGCCTTGGCTTCGGTCTTGGTCTCCTGGGGAGCATCGGACGCACCGGCCATGCCGTACTTGCGCATGAAGCGGTCCACACGACCCTCGGTGTCGAGGATTTTCTGGGTACCGGTATAGAAGGGGTGGTTGCCGCTCCACACATCCACGTGGAGCTCGGGGCTGGTGGAGCCGGTGGTCATCACCACCTCTCCGTTGCAGATCACCTTGGCATCGGGATACCAGGTGGGATGAATGTCGGCCTTGGGCATGACGAGACTCGGCTGAATACGAAAGGAAGAGATCAGCGCTTGGAGAACTGAGGAGCCTTACGGGCTTTCTTCAGGCCGTACTTGCGACGCTCCTTGGCGCGGGGGTCGCGGCTGAGGTGACCTTCGGTCTTGAGGGGCTTGCGGTTGTCAGGGGACAGATCGCACAGGGCCCGGGCTGCACCCTGCTTGATGGCATCAGCCTGGCCGGTGAGACCGCCACCACGCACGTTCACCAGCAGGTCATACTCGCCGGCCAGACCCAGGGTCTGCAGGGGAGCCTTGACGGCGGCCAGATAAACGGGGTTGTAGTTGAGGTAGTTATCGCCGGGACGACCGTTGATGGTGACGGAACCGGTGCCGGGAACAACACGGACACGGGCGACGGCGGTCTTGCGACGGCCGGTTCCCCAGTAGACGACTTTGTTGGTGCTCATTGGGCGGAAGCGGCGGGATCGAGCGCGAGGGCCTTGGGCTGCTGGGCGGTGTGGGGGTGCTCAGCACCCTTGTACACCTTGAGCTTGCGGAAGAGCTGGCGGCCGAGGGCGTTGTGGGGGAGCATGCCCTTCACAGCCTTCTCGATGATCCGCTCAGGCAGACGAGCCTGCAGAGCCGCGAAGCTCTCGGTCTTCATGCCGCCGGGACGGCCCGAGTGACGGCGGTAAACCTTCTCGGTGAACTTGTTGCCGCTCACCTTCACCTTGTCGGCATTGATCACCACGACGAAGTCGCCGGCATCAATGTGGGGGGCGAAGTTGGGGTTGTTCTTACCCCGCAGCACCGAAGCCACCTCACTGGCAAGGCGGCCGAGGGTCTGGTTCTCCGCATCAACCAGAAACCACTGGCGAGTGGAGGAATCCTGAGGGGGGACGAGAGTCTTGTTCATCGCGCCGGCGGGCCGGATCGGGTAGCGCGCCATCGAGCAGGGAGCTGCAACGACGGGGCTGGACAGAGGGAACGGCAGGGCACCCGATCACTCGGGAGCCAGAAGCTCGTTTAGCGACCCTACCTCTTCACCTGCTGACACCCCTGGGGGCGAGCACGGAAGGGCAGGGAGGCCGGTGACCTGGAGCTGGCAAGATCCCAGTAGGGACAAGACCAGGTACTGGTCAGCTGATGGAGCGAAGCCCCTTCAGCGGAGAGTTCTGAACACCTGCGAAGCCGGAGAGGAGCCCTAGAGCTCACTCCGGTGCAGCAGGCGGAGCATCAGAGCTCTCCAGCAAATACCGCGGTTGGCCATCGTACCAGGCAGCCCTGGGGAAGACCTCCGAGGGATAGCCCACCCGCAACAGGCAAAGGCCCTGGGGCGGCGCAGCCTCCTTCACCTCCTCGCGGGCCTGGCTGCGCCAGCGGCGCTGGAACGCCTCGAGGCTGAGGCGCCCCTCACCGATGGCCACCAGCTGCCCCATCAGCAGCCGCACCATGCCGTAGAGGAAGCCACTGGCCTGGATCTCCACCTCCACCAGGTCACCGCGGCGCACCAGGCTCACCTCCTGCACAGTGGTGCGGGAATGGCTGCGGCTGCTGCCCGCCCGCTCGAAGGCGGCAAAGTCGTGCTCTCCCAACAGGTCCGCCAGGGCCCGATCCATCAGCCGGTCGTCCAGGCGGCGCTGGTAGCGGTGCCAG
>JBIIQU010000211.1:0-3201 GCA_044341905.1 Vulcanococcus sp.
GGGCACATCACCGGATCCGTTCGCAGTCGGGCCGTCGGAGCTCATGAAGAGGAGGCAGATGTTCTCAGGATGCCTGCGCACCCTCCCCGGGGCCAAGCCCAGGGGTCGCCGCTGGGACCGGCGCAGGCTCAGGCCCCTCGGCGAGCCACTGCTCCAGCAGCATGGCGGCGGCAGCGCTGTCCAGCGCGCCACTGCGATCGCCCTGCAACCCATGGCGTTCCGCAGCGGCCCAGCTACTGGCGTATTCGTTCACAAAGGCGAGTGGCAGGTCCAGGGTCCGGGCCAGCCGCTCGCCATAGCGGCGGCAGTGCAGCGCCTGGTCGGTGGGCTGCTGGGTGGCATCCAGGGGCAGCCCCACCACAAGGGCGGTGATGCGCCGCTGCGCCACAAGCGGCTGCAGCACGGCCAGGTCTGCTGGGAACTTGCCCCGCTGTAAGGCCCGCAGGGGGGTCACGGTGAGGCCCAGGGCATCACAGCCCGCCAGCCCGATCCGCTTGCGTCCCACATCGAGGGCCAGCACGGAGCGCGGCTTGGGTTCCCCCATCGATCAGCGGCTCCAGCGGCCCACCGGCGTGGGAATCGGCCCCTGGCGGGGTTGCAGCTGGCCGAGCACGGCCTCCAACTTGCGGGCCATCTCCTGGCTGGGTTGGGGTGCGTGGCGACGCCAGACGCTGCGGGCCATCAGCACCTCTTCGCCCTCCGGCGCCATGCCCAGGCTGTGGAACCACTGGCTGCGGTCGCTGTCGATCAGATCGCTCCGCACAATCACCTGCTCCGATCCGGCCGCACCTTTTTCCAGCAGCACCTGCAGAACAGGACCCTGCAGGTGCTGCCAGCCCGGGTGCAGGCTGAGCTCTAGCTCGGGGATGCCGCGGGAGCCATGGCGCAGCCGCCGAACCCCTGCCACGGCCTGCTGCCTGCTGTTGTCGATCAGCATCAGGCTGGGCGATTGGCTCTGGTCCAGCAGGTCTTCGACCCGGCGATCCAGCAACTGGCGCAGCTGGGCCGGCAGGGCCGCCTGCTCCAGATGCCACATGGCCGAAGCTGTGCGGCTGTTCAGGGGCCGCAGCTGGAGATCGGCGGGCAGCTCCACAGCGTCGGGATCCAGCGCCTTGCCGCTGTTGGAGGGCTCCCAGCGCCAGAGGGTTTCACGCCGGAGCGGCTGGAAGCCCTGCTGACGCAGCAGCGCCAGCCGGGCGTCATCGCAGCTGGGGCTGGTGGCGATCCAGCTGGCGGCACTGCGGCTGCGCTGGATCGCCTCCCGCACCAGGGCGGCTTCCACGGCCATGCGGCCCGCCTCACTGGGGCCGAGGGCGGCTTCACTCGTGCGGAGGTGTTGCAGCTGCCAGCAACTGCCGCTGCGGTTGAGGCGCTTGCTCACCACCAGCCCCAGGGGCTGCTGGCTCTGGCGGTAGGCCACGAGCACCATTGGCGCCAGGGCCCGCTGGGCCGTGAGGCTATGGAGCAGCCGCTCTGGCCCCTGGAGCAGCAGGGAGCGCTGCAGCAGGGGATGCAGGTCTTGAAAGGCGGGGTCCTGCAGGAGCGGCAGATGCCAGCCCCGCAAGGGCTGGACCTGCAGGGGTGGCGGCGTCAGCGGCGGCACGGGCATGTCCCCGGAGGAGGGCCGCCCAGGCAGGAGGGCCTGTTGCAATGTTATGGGCGAACCAGTACCAAAGGCGTGCGCTCGTTGGCGTTGCCGGCCGGGTTGGGCCGTAGTGCCCGCTGCAGCAGCGCTTCGTCGCAGCCGGGGCTCGAAGCCAGCACCTTCACCCGGCCCAGGTCGTTCACATCCACCACGGCCACCGCCACCCCCAGCTCGGAGGCAAGCCGGGCACAGATGGCGGCGGGTTGGTCTGGTCCCAGCACAATCGTCTGGTCGTAGGGGGGGGTGGTGCCGGTGATGTCGTCGATCAGACGGGCCTGCTCTCCGGCCAGCCGATAGAACCAACCCTTGGAGCCCACCAGCTTCAGGGCCATCCCCACCAGCCAGGCGCACAGCACCCGGGCGGGGCCCACATCGTCGATCAGGCTTTGCAGACCGCAGGCGCTGGCCAGGGAGCTGGTGGGGTGGAAGACGCGGCAGAGGAGCCGTGCCAGCGACGATGGCTCGACCGTGGCGGGATGGTGGTAGCGACCCTGCATCACCGCCAGTGGGGTCTCGCCGATGGTGAGCACATCGCCGGGTTGCAGAACGGCTCCGGCGTAGTGACGCAGCACCTCGGTTGCATCGTCGAGGGTGCCGAGCAGATGGGTGCGAATCGGCAACACCGAGCAGTGGTCGCCCTGGCGCCAGTTGGCGGTGCTGGGGTTGGCCGGGGCTGGTTTACGCAGGGGGATGAGCACGCCATCGCGGCGTTGCAGGCGTCCGAAGGGGCCGTAGTTCACCCACAGGATCTCCAGCCAGAGGGTGTCCAGCAGGGCCTTGAGATCGCTGCCCGCAGGCCCACTGATGCTCACGCTCACTTCGGCCTGGGTGGTCTTGTGTCCCTTCACGATGTAAGCGAACCAGTAGCCATCAGCCCGTGCGTCCTCATCGGGATGGCGGGGGGTGATGCGGCTGCTGATGGTGAGGGCCGAGAGATCACCCCGGCCCAGCAGGGTGGGCTGCAGGCTGATTTCCGGCACGAACACCTCCATGCGGGCATGGGGGTTGTGGATCTGGATGGATCCCTTCACCACCACCTGGTGATTGCCCTCTCGCTGTACTTTCCAGCCGCTGGTGCTGATCTGCAGGGGTGAGGCAGGCCTGAGCCGGTGGCGGGTTTCCAGCCAAAGAAGGGCCAGCCCGAAGATCAGGGCACTGATCAGCAGGAACGCAATCAGGGGATGCAACGCCAGCTCCATGGGTTTTGCGGGAGCGTAGAGCGGGCCGCTGCGTTACACCATCTGTTCCGGCCGCACCCACTGGTCGAAGTCCTCGGCGCTGATCTCGCCGAGCACCAGGGCGGCTTCCTTGAGACTGAGGCCGTGCTTGTGGGCGTGTTTGGCGATGGCGCAGGCCCGGTCGTAGCCGATGGCAGGGGTCAGGGCTGTGACCAGCATCAAGCTCTGGTTGAGCAGCCGCTCGATGCGGGGCTCGTTGGCTTTAAGGCCTTCGATGCAGTGTTCCCGGAAGCTCTGGCAGCCACCTGCCAGGAGCTCGAGGCTCTCCAGCAGGTTGTGGGCGATCAGGGGCTTGAACACATTCAGCTCGAAGTTGCC
>JBIIQU010000212.1:0-3187 GCA_044341905.1 Vulcanococcus sp.
AGCAGGGGCACGATGTGCGCCAGGCCGCCCTCTGCAGCTTCGGCGGGGCGGGGGGGCAGCACGCCTGCGCTTTGGCTGAAGCGCTCGACATGCATCAGGTGCTGCTGCATCCCCTGGCGGGGGTGCTCTCCGCCTATGGGATCGGGCTGGCCGACGAGCGCCAGATCCACGAGCGGGTGATCCGCCAGCCGCTCACGCCCGCCCTGCTCGAGGCTCTCGAGGAGCAGTTCGCTGAGCTGCTGGCCGTGGCCGGTGGTGTGGCGGCTGGGGCGATGGCGGAGCGCCGGCTGCAGCTGCGCACCCCCGGCAGCGACACGGTGCTCCCCCTGGCCTGGGGCAGCCATGGGCAGCTGCTCGACGGTTTTCAGCAGAGCTATCGCCGCCGCTATGGCTACCTGCCCACCGGCGCGGATGGCCAGCCGCTGCAGCCGGTGGTGGAGCGGCTCACCCTGGAGCTGATCCGGCCCGGGGCGTCCTTGCCGGACCTGGGCTCAGCCCCGGATGCCAGCCCTGGGCTGGCGGTTCCCCCCGAGCGGGTGGACCTGTTTGTGAATGGCGCCTGGCGCCTGGTGCCCTTGCTGCAGCGCTCCCAGCTGGGCCCGGGCCAGCGGCTGCAGGGGCCGGCCCTGATCGTGGAGGCCACGGGCACGAACCTGCTGCTGCCGGGCTGGGGCGCCGAGCTGCTGGCGGATGGCTCCCTGCTGTTCAGCCGCAGCCCTGGGGTGGTGCCGGCCGCCCAGGCAACGGAGGCTGCTGGCGCGGCTGATCCGGTGCTGTTGGAGCTGTTCAACCACCGCTTTGCGGCCATTGCCGAGCAGATGGGCACGCGGTTGCAGCTCACCAGCGCCTCGGTGAACATCAAGGAGCGGCTGGATTTCTCCTGCGCCCTGTTCGATCGCCGCGGTGCCCTGGTGGCCAATGCGCCCCACATCCCGGTGCACCTGGGCTCCATGGGCGCGAGCGTGGTGGCCCTGCTGGAGGCGGTGGCGCGTGGGGAGTATCCCCCCCTGGCGCCCGGGGATGCGGTGGTGTCCAACAACCCCTTCAACGGCGGTACCCACCTGCCCGATCTCACGGTGATTACGCCGGTGTTCGCCGGCCCCGAGCTGATCGGTTTTGTGGCCAGTCGCGGTCACCATGCCGATGTGGGGGGCACCACGCCGGGCTCGATGCCGCCCCACAGCCGCAGCATTGCCGAGGAGGGGCTCCTGCTCGACAACGTGCCCCTGATGCGCGATGGCGCCTTTGAGGAGGCGGTGTGGCGGCAACGGCTTGCGGCGGGGCCCTGGCCGGTGCGCAACCCCGATCAACTGCTCGCTGATCTGCAGGCCCAGGTGGCCGCCAATCGGTTGGGGGTGGAGCGCCTGCAGGCCCTGATCGCGCGGGAGGGCCTCGAGCCGGTGCAGGCCTACATGGCCCACGGCCAGGCCCATGCCGCCGAGGCGGTGCGGCGGGTGATCGATCGCCTCCAGGATGGCTCCGCCCGCGTGCGCTGCGACGGCGGCCTCGAGGTGGCGGTGGCCATCCGCGTGAACCACGCCCAGCGCTCGGTCTGCATCGACTTCACAGGCACCTCGCCCCAGCAGCCCAGCAACCTCAATGCCCCCCTGGCCATCACCAGGGCGGCGGTGCTCTACGTGTTCCGCTGCCTGGTGCAGGAGTCGATCCCGCTCAACGCCGGCTGTTTCGAGCCCCTGGAGCTGGTGGTGCCGGCCGGCTGCCTGCTCAACCCCCGGGCCCCTGCCGCCGTGGTGGCGGGCAATGTGGAAACCTCCCAGGTGGTGGTGAACGCCCTGTTTGCCGCCCTGGGGGTGATGGCTGCCGCCCAGGGCACCATGAACAACCTGATCTTTGGCAACCACCGCTGCCAGTACTACGAAACCCTCTGCGGTGGCAGCGGCGCCGGCCGGCTGGCCGATGGCCGCGGCTTCCCGGGGGCCAGCGCGGTGCAGACCCACATGACCAATTCCCGCCTCACCGATCCCGAAATCCTGGAGGAGCGGTTGCCCGTGCGCCTGGAGCTGTTTGCCGTGCGTCAGGGCAGCGGTGGCGCCGGCCGCTGGCCCGGCGGCGATGGCGTGGTGCGCCAGTTGCGCTTTCTGGAGCCGGTCACCCTGTCGCTGCTCACGGGCGCGCGCCAGGTGGCGCCGTTTGGCCTGGCCGGCGGCGCGGCGGCTGCCTGCGGGCAGAACCAGCTGCTGCATGGCGATGGCCGCGTGGACTCCCTCGCCGGAGTGGCCGAGTGCCAGCTGCAGCCAGGGGATGCGGTGCGGGTGTGCACCCCCGGGGGTGGGGGCTATGGCGCTGCTGAGGAGGTGATCTGATGCCGATGGCTCCTGGGCTGCGTCCTGCTCTCTCCCTGGCTTCCCTGGTGCTCGTCGCCCCGGCGATGGCCCAGACCAACCTGCTGCAGGAGGCCAGCCAGCGCTTCCATCCGGTGGTGTCCAGCGGCGGCATGGTGGCGGCCCAGGAGGCCCGGGCCGCAGCGGTGGGGGCCCAGATCCTGCGCCAGGGGGGCAATGCGGTGGATGCGGCGGTGGCTACCTCCTTTGCCCTGGCCGTGACCCTGCCCCAGGCCGGCAACCTGGGGGGGGGTGGTTTTCTGGTGCTGTGGCTGCCCCGCTCCGGCCGCATCAGCACCTGCCGTGCGGCGGCCCGGCAGCCTGCTCTGCCCGAAGCCATCGCGATCGGCCGCGGCGAGGCGGTGGCCCTGAATTTCCGCGAAACCGCTCCCCAGGCCGCCGGCGCCGATCTGTTCCTCAACCCCGATGGCAGCGTGAACCGGGAGCGGGCACTGCGCAGCCCGGTCAGCACTGCCGTGCCAGGCAGTGTGGCCGGCCTCACCCAGGTGCAGGCGCGCTACGGGTGTCTGCGGCTAGCGGCCGTGATGGCACCGGCGATCACCCTGGCGGAGCGGGGCTTCCCTGTTGGGGCTGAGTTGAGCAGCTCCCTCGAGGCTGCGGCTCCTCTCCTCCAGGCGGATTCCACCAGCGCCCAGCTGTTCTACAAGCCCGATCGGCGGCCCTACCGCCCCGGCGAGCTCCTGCGCCAGCCGCAGCTCGCCGCCAGCCTGCGTTGCATTGCTCGCGAGGGTTCTGCCTGTTTCTACCGTGGCCCCATTGGTCAGGCGTTACTGCGCCTGATGCAGGGGCGCGGGGGCTTGATCACGGCGGTGGATTTGGCCACC
>JBIIQU010000214.1:0-3168 GCA_044341905.1 Vulcanococcus sp.
GGAGCAGAGGCCATGAGCGGGTTGCCGCCGGGATCGCTGGATCTGCTGCACCAGCGGCGCCTGGAGCGGGGGCTGCCGCCTGAGGCCCCAGCCCTGGTGCCGGCAACGCGGTTGCTGCTGATCGGCGCCGCTGCGGGCCTCGGGGCTGTGGGGGCGGCCCTGCTGGTGTGGGCCTTGCTGGGGGTGCGCCAGGGTCAGGTGTCGGTGGAACTCGAGGGCCTGCGGGCCATCCCCGCCGCCGTGCGCGGTCTGGAAGCCAAGGCCCAGGCGTCGCGGCTGCGGTTGCGCAAGTTGCAGGCCAGCAATGGGGCCCTGGCCAAGGGGCTGGTGGCCGTGTCCTCCGGCTCGGCCCTGGTCACGGAGCTGGCCGCGATCACCCCCGAGGGGGTGCAGCTCACCGAGGCGGTGGTGAATGGTTCGGCCCTGCAGCTCAAGGGTGTGGCCAGCGATCCGGAGGCCTTTCGGCGGGTGAATGCCCTGCAGCTGTTGCTTAAGCAGTCGCCGATGTTTGTGGCCAAGAGCGTGCGGGTGCTCAAGTTGGCCCGGGAGCAGGAGGCGGGCGGCACCGCGGCAAAAGGGGCTGTGCCCCCGGTGGGCTGGGAACTGGCGGCCGAGTTCGCCCAGCTCAGCCCCGCGGCCCAGCGCAGCCTGCTGCAGCGGCTGGGCGCCGATGGCATGGCCAGGCGCCTACAGGTGCTGGCCCGGGCGGGGGTGCTGCCATGACCAACCTCAGCCCCGGAGCCAAACCCCGGCCCAGCCGGGAGCAGGTGTTGCTGGCTGCCCCGGCCCTGGTGGGGCTGCTGCTGGCCCTGGGGGTGGCCGCTGGCCTGGTGTGGCCGGCCTGGCGGCGGCTGCAGCAGGATCAGCTGGAGCTCAGTCAGCTGCATGAGCAGCAGCAGCGCCTGCCCCTGCTGCGCCGCCAGATCGCCAAGGCCCTGGAGAACGAGGAGCAGGGCCAGGCCAAGCGGGAGCAGATCCTGGGGCTGATTGCCGGCAGCGGCGAGATCACCACCTTCATGACCCAGCTGGCCGTGGAGGCTCAGCGCAGCGGGGTGCAGTTGGATGGCTATGAGCCCGTGGTGACCCAGGCGGAGCCGGCGCCGAAGGGGGGTGCCGCGAAGAGCCGGGGTCAGCAGAAGGAGGCGCCCAGGCCGGTGGATCCGCTGCTGGCCCCGGGCCTGGAGAAAACCACCCTGCTGCTCACGGCCCGGGGCACCGCTCCCCAACTGCAGGATTTCCTGAGGCGCCTGGAGGCCTTGAGCCTGCTGGTGGTGCAGAGCGATCTGAGCCTGAAGGCGGAGACCCCAGAGCAGGGGGCGAAGGCGTCCCAATCCCGGCGCAGGCCAACCAGCTTGAAGCTCAACCTGGGCCTCTATGCCAAGGGCGGTGAGCCCCCGGTGCCTAGGGCCGCAACACCGCCCTGAGCCAGGCAGGGGCGCACTGGTGGCCAGCGGTGCGCACCGTTACCATCCGCCCAAAACCCTGGTGTTCTCAAGCGTGGTGGTTCGTGATCGTCGCCGCCTGATCCTGGCCTTGCTGGCGGCAGGCGTTGCGATCCACCCGCTGCAGGCGGCCCCTCGCAGCGGTGCTTCCGTGCAGGCGGTGCCCCTGCCGGTGCAGCCGGCGGTGGCCACGGGGAGTGGCCCTCTGGCCCTCAGCCTGCGCCGCAGTGCCGGGGCTGTGGAGGTTGTGATTGAGGGCACGGGGGCCGCGCCCGTGCTGCAACAGGGCACCACGGCTGGTGGTGGTTGGGCAGGGCAGTTGCGCACGGCCACGCCCTCTGGCCTGCGGCTGGGGCCCCAACGCCTTTCGCTGCCAGAGGCTGGACTGCAGCTGGTGAGTTTTCAGGGTTCGGGCAATACCTTTCAAGTCCAGGTGGAACCGATGCCAGGTGCACCCTTGGGCCGGCCCGTGGTGAGCGCCGATGGTCGCAATCTGGTGATCACCTTCGCCACGGTGCCCCAGGTTTCTGCACAAACCGCCCGCCTGGATCTGCGAACACCGGGTGCCGTACCGCAGCCCAGTTATGCCCCGCCCCTACAGCCCCGAGCTGTGGCGCCCCCGCTGGGGGATATGGCGGTGGGGAGCATGGTGCTCCGCAATCGCAGCTTCCTGAATGTGAATGGGCCGGCTGTCTCGATGACGATGCGCAATGCCCCGGCCCGTGATGTGTTGATGGCTT
Source organism: Vulcanococcus sp. (assembly GCA_044341905.1). GTDB lineage: Bacteria > Cyanobacteriota > Cyanobacteriia > PCC-6307 > Cyanobiaceae > Vulcanococcus. Next base: position 2,183 of record JBIIQU010000214.1, read on the forward strand.
TGGCCCAGATGGGTGGCTATGGGTTTGTCTATGTGGATGATGACGCCTCCACAGGTATCTCGCCGGCAGCAGGAGCTGCAGCGAGCACCGGAGCTGCCACCACAGCGCAGGTGCGTCCGGTATCGATTGTCTTTCGCGGGGAAAGTTATGCCAGAGCCCTGAATTCCGTCTTGTTGGCGGCTGGCCTGCAGGGCAAGCTCGAGGGAAACATGATCCTGGCTGGCCCATCGGTGCTCGGTAAAACCTTTGGTGCTCAGTTGTCCAAGGTCTATCGCCTCAACCAAGCCACAGCGGCCTCGGCGGCCGACTATCTGGCCAGCCTTGGGGCCCTGATTACAAAGGTGACACTGATCACGAATACGGTGAGCCAGGGTCAAACCCAGGCCAACCAGGTGGCCGGGGCACCCGACTCACAGCAGACCCAGACCCAGCGGATCACCACCACCGAAACCTATGGCGCCAGCACTGGCCCGCTGAAGGGGGTAACGGGGACAACCGATTCTCGCCTGCAGACCATCACCTTGGTGGGAGACCCCCAGGTGGTTGCGGTGGCTGAGAACTACCTGAGGCAAATTGATCTTCGTCAGAGGCAGGTGGCGTTGTCGGTGAGGATTCTGGATGTCACGCTTCGAAATGATGCCGATATTAAAAATAGCTTCGCCTTTCGCTACGGCAACAATTTTATAGTGAGTGAGGAGGGCCGGCTGATCGGCGCCTTCAATGATCGACTTCCGCCTGCCAGTGGTCAATTTGACGCTATGAGCGGCGGGGCTTCAAGTGCTAAGCCTGTTTATGTTGGCAAGGATGACCCCAGCGTTGCCAGGTCTCCGTTGTTTCCCGCCCCGATCAATCCTTCGACGGCATACTCGCCGAGTAATTTTTATGATTTAGTTCGAGCCCAGGTTCAGTCGGAGAGCACGAAGGTTTTGGCTAGTCCAACGTTGATTCTCAGTGAAAATCCGGAGCCAATTCAGGGTGGCCAGGCC
>JBIIQU010000215.1:0-3157 GCA_044341905.1 Vulcanococcus sp.
GGCCATCGGGGGGCGCTTCGATGCTGCCCCGTTCAGCCTGGGAGAGCTGGGGTTGCCGATCCTCAACGATGCCCTTGGGGCCGTGGAATGTGAATTGGTCGGCGAAGTGGCCGCAGGCGATCACACCGTGTTCGTGGGCGACGTGAAATCGGCCACCCTCCACCGCGATGGGGCGGCACTGGAACTCAGCAGCACCGGCTGGCAATACGGCGGCTGAGTGACCCTGCCGGAGCCCGCGGGGGCCTGCCAGCGCCCCCTGCTGCAACAACCAGACCGCCTCAAGGCCCGGCTCAAGGAGATTCCCTCAGAGCCGGGCTGTTACTTGATGCGCGACGGCGAGGATCGCATCCTCTACATCGGCAAGGCCAAGGTGTTGCGCCAACGCGTGCGCAGCTACTTCCAGAGCGGCAGCGGCCATGGCCACAGCCCGCGCATCGCCCTGATGGTGCGGCAGGTCTGCGAGATCGAATTCATCGTCACCGATAGCGAGGCGGAGGCCCTGGCCCTGGAGGCCAACCTGATCAAGAACCATCAGCCCCACTTCAACGTGTTGCTGAAGGATGACAAGAAATACCCTTACCTCTGCATCACCTGGAGTGAGGCCTACCCGCGCATCTTCATCACGCGGCGTCGGCGTTTTCGCTCACCCCTGGATCGTTTCTACGGGCCCTATGTGGATGTGGGCTTGTTGCGGCGCACCCTAGGTCTGGTGAAACGCGTCTTCCCGCTGCGTCAGCGGCCCCAGCCGCTGTATCGCGAGCGCACCTGCCTCAACTACGACATCGGCCGCTGTCCGGGGGTCTGCCAGGAGAAGATCAGCTCGGACGACTACCACCGCACCCTGCGGCAGGTGGCGATGGTGTTTCAGGGTCGGAACGACGAGTTGCTGGAGCTGTTGCGGGAGCAGATGCAGCGTTATGCGGAGCGCCTCGATTACGAGAGTGCCGCCCGGGTTCGCGACCAGCTGCAGGGTCTGGATGCCCTCACGGCCGACCAGAAGATGAGCCTGGGCGACAGTTCCGTGAGCCGCGATGTGATCGCTCTGGCGGCGGACGAGCGGGTGGCCGCCGTGCAGCTGTTCCAGATGCGGGCCGGCAAGTTGGTGGGGCGCCTGGGTTACACGGCCGATTCCCTGGGGCTACCCGCTGCGGAGCTGGGTGCCGGCGGTGATTTACCGCCGAGCCCTGAGCTTCAGCAGGGCCTGGGGCTCATCCTTCAACGGGTGATTGAAGAGCACTACAGCCAGGTGGAGGGGGTGGAAATTCCACCGGAGTTGCTGGTGCAGCATCCCCTGCCCCAGCAGGCCCTGATCGAGGACTGGCTCAGCGATCTACGGGGCCGCAAGGTTCGGTTGGCGGTGCCTCAGCGTTCCCAGAAGGCGGATCTGGTGGAGCTGGTGGAACGCAATGCCAACTACGAATTGCAGCGGGCCCAGCGTGCCAGTGAACAGAACCTGTTGGCCACGGAAGACCTGGCTCAGTTACTCGAACTCTCCTCACCTCCCCGGCGCATCGAGGGCTACGACATCAGCCACATCCAGGGCAGTGATGCGGTGGCCTCCCAGGTGGTGTTCATCGATGGGTTGCCGGCCAAGCAGCACTACCGCAAATACAAGATCCAGAGCAGCTCCATCCACGCCGGCCACTCCGACGACTTCATGGCCATGGCGGAGATCATGCGCCGCCGTTTCCGCCGCTGGGCCCAGGCCAAGGCGGAGGGAGCCGATTTGCGGGCTCTCCGCAGGGCTGCAGGCAGCACCCTGCATACGGGTGGGCTCAATGACTGGCCGGATGTGGTGATGATCGACGGCGGCAAGGGCCAGCTCTCGGCCGTGATGGAGGCTCTGCGGGAGCTCAATCTGGATGAGGAACTGGTGGTGTGCTCCCTGGCCAAGCAGCGGGAGGAGGTGTTTGTGCCTGGCGCCAAGCAGCCCCTGGAGAGCGAGCCGGAACAACTGGGTGTGCAGTTGTTGCGACGCCTCCGCGATGAAGCCCACCGGTTTGCGGTGAGTTTTCACCGCCAGCAGCGGGGCGAACGGATGAAGCGCTCACGCCTGTCGGATATTCCCGGCCTTGGGCCAAAGCGCATCAAGGAGTTGCTGGCCCACTTCCGCTCGATCGATGCCATCCAGTTGGCCAGCGTGCAGTCCCTGGCGGCCGCCCCCGGCATGGGTCCGGGGCTGGCCAAGGTGGTGTGGGCCTACTTCCACCCTGAGGCCGACGACCATGAAGCAGGGGATAGGAGCGCAGCGGCGGCCACCGCCCATGAGAATGAACGCCCCCTCGAGTTAGTCGGATGATGGCGCTACGCGGGCTGCTGCTCCGATGCCTTGGTCTGACCCTGGGGATCGTTCTGCTCCTGGCAGGAGTGACGCCTGTCTTGGCCTCTCCAGGTTTGTGCATTGGCCCGGTCTGTGCAGACCAGATCCGGAGGGGCACCAACCATTCATTTCTGCTGCACATGCGGCTCACTGATCAGCGAGGTCATCACGAACGCACCGTTGTGGACTGTCGGGATGGCCATCTGAGTCCGGCCAGCGGCCCGGTGGAACGGGGACATGTGCGAGCGATCGCTCGCAAGGCTTGCCAGCTTTCCGCTGCGTGAGTTGCACGACATGTCCGGACTGTCTGCCAGGCCTCTGACCTCATGACCATTGGGATCTGGGTGCTGGGGGATCAGCTGAGTGCATCCCAGGCGGCGTTGTGCTCCGCCTCGCCTGAGGACAGTCGGGTGTTGCTGGTGGAGAGCAACTCTGTGCTGTACCACCGGACCTACCACCAGCAGAAGCTAGTGCTGGTGTGGAGTGCGATGCGCCATTTCGCCGCTGATCTCAGCGAGCAGGGCTGGCGCGTGGACTATCGCGAGTCGGACTCTTTTTCTGCTGTCTTGATGGAGTGGCTAGCCAGCCATCAGATCACTGAACTCCGACTGATGGAGCCGGCGGATCGCGGCTTTCGCGCAGCCATCGAGCAGCTGCACTTACCCGTGCCGCTGGTGTGGCTACCAAGCAATGCGTTTCTCTGGAGTCGTGAGGATTTTGCTGCCTGGGCCTCGGGCTACAAGCAGCTGCGGATGGAGTTGTTCTATCGCGAAGGGCGTCGTCGCTTTGGGGTTCTGATGCAGCCCGATGGCGCGGGCCTTGCACCGCTCGGAGGCC
>JBIIQU010000216.1:0-3126 GCA_044341905.1 Vulcanococcus sp.
TCGATGCCAAGGTGGGAGACAGCGATGACACCGATCTGATCGATCTGCTGGCCGCTGAGGGAACCCAGCCGGACGAGCTGGTGGATGGCGAGTGCATGCGCGGCGACATGCGCGCCCTGCTGGATCAGCTGCCGGATCTGCAGGGCCGGGTGCTGAAGATGCGCTACGGCATCGGTGTGGAGGAGCCCATGAGTCTGAGCTCCATCGCCCGGGAGCTGGAGATGAGTCGGGATCGCTGCCGCAGCCTCGAGCGCCGTGCCCTGGAAGAGGTGCGCCGGCTCTCCCAGGATTTGGTGGGCTACCTGGCGGCCTGAGGCCGTTTCAGAAAAACTGGTCGAAGTTGTCGAAGTCCACAGCGCTGAAGGTGCCGTTCTCCACCTGACGCATGAGCCCCTCCAGCTGCACCCAGAGGGCACCGGTGGTGGCCAGCGAGAGCAGCAGCGCCACCAGCAGGGCGGTGCCGGAGGCGAAGCCGAACACCTGCAGGCTGCCACCGATGAACAGGGTGATGCCCATCACGATGCCCGTGTAGGCCATGTTGGTCTCGAAGCAGCCCAGGGGCAACAGGGAGAGGCGGTCCTGCTTCCAGCCATTGAGCTTGTCCTGCACCAGCCGAGCGAAGGTGAGTCCGCACAGCACGCCCATGGCCAGGCCGATGCCTGCCAGCACATAGGGCGGCTGCAGGTAGGGAGCGAACTCCAGCAGGATCTCCTGGGCATCGAGGTCGCCGAACAGGCCGCTGGCCGCATCGGCGATGGCCTGCTCGGCGTCGATGGGCGTCAGGTTCACGTCGGCGGGCAGAGTCGCGATGGGCATCACCCAGGTCGGTGGCACAGGTGGCGCGACCCTAGGTCAACCGTTGGATGGCCGGGATCTGCCATCCAAGCCTGGTCAGGGCTCCCAGTCCTGGGAGCCAAGAAAGGTGAGCTCCACAAAGTCACTGCCCTCATGATCCTGGGGAGAGAAGGACACGCGGTAGCCACCCAGATCGGTGTTGCGCATGGATTCCAACGCCGCCACGAAGGCGCGGCGACTGGGATTCGGACCCGCTCGCCGCAAGCCCTCGACGGTCAGCTTGGCTGCCAGAAAACCCTCGAGGCTCGCGTAGCCAAAGCGTGGTTGAGCGCTTTGCTTGCGCATCAGCTGTTGGTACTCCTTCACCACTGGAATCCGGCCATCCCAGGGGAATGGCACCACCTGGCTGATGCCGATGCCGTCGGCCTCTGCGGACGACAGGGCCGATTTCAGCCCGCGTGTTCCCACAAAGGACACGTTCATCACCTGCGCTCTGTTGCCCAGGTGGCGAAGCCGGCGAATCAGGTCGGCGGCGGTGCCATAGGCGGTGATCATCACCACGCCATTGGGCCGGGCCTGGGCGAGACGCCTGGCGGCGTCCCCGGTATCCACGCTGTTGCGGGCAACGCCTGCGGTGAGCAAGGCTTTCAATCCATGGCGGCGCAAGGCCGCCTCTGCTGCCCGCAGACCATCCTGCCCAAAGGCATCCTGTTGATAGGCCACGGCAATCCTGTGGCGACCTGAGCGCACCAGATAGTTGATGCTTTCACTCAGCTCCCGCTGGTAGCTGGTGCGCAGATTGAACACCGTGGCCCGCTGCGGTGTTCGCAGGAGCTGGGCACCACTGAGTGGTGCAATCAGCGGAATTCCCTGGGCTGTGATCAGCGGCAGCACCGCCTGCACCGTTGGGGTTCCGACGTAGCCAAACAGGGCGAACACCTTGTCCTTGCTCAGCAGCGCCCGCGTGTTGCTCAGGGTGCGCTTGGGTTCATATCCGTCGTCTCGGCTTACCAGTTCGATCGTTCGGCCGTTGAGTCCCCCCCGCCGGTTGATGTCGCTGAAGTAGGCCCTGGCCCCGTCGCGATACTCCTGGCCGAGCTGGGCCGAGGGCCCTGAAAAGGGCGCGGATTGGCCAAGGCGAATCGGCACCGCGCCGGCGTTGAGCCCGAGCCCAAGGCCCGTCACCGCGGCCAGGGTCCGTGCGAGTGGGCTGAGCAGCAAAGGCAGGGTTCTGGGGTGGAACAACGGCTGGGCCAAGCGCCTTGCCCTCTGGCCTAAGTTGAGGCCTGGCATGAGCCTCTGGCATGGCCCAGCGTAAGCAACGGCGGTGGAACCTGCTGGCTCTGTTGGCCCTTCTGCTCTCCCTGGCCCTGGTGCTGTTCAGCATGGGGCAGATCGAGTTGCAGGGAGTGCAATCCCGCGACGGGCTGCGCCTGGCGTCGACCCCAAGGGCTCTGACCACCACACGTGATGGTGGTCCCATGGCTGGGGCTGGCCTGGTGCGGGGTGAACGGCTCACGCCGGCAGAGGCCCAGGCGGATCAGAAGGATTTTGAGAGAGCTCAATATCACGTGTATGTGGGTGTCTACAACACCAATAACCACAGCCTTGATCTGCGTGTTCCCAGCTTTGCCGGCAGTGGTTATGTGTGGATGAACTGGGATGGCGAGATGCAGCGCTATCTAGAAGAGCAAGACACCACCATCAATCGAATTGTCGTGCCGGCCAACTTGCTGAATGCTGACGCCAGCTCTGCGCTGCAGCCTGTTGCGGAGAAGCCTCTTCGCTTGCCGGATGGTCGTTATTATCAGTTATTTACTTATCAAGGATCGTTTTATGTGGATCACGTAGATTACAGGCGGTTCCCTTTTATGCGGATCAGCTTGCCTCTGGCGCTAGAAGTGAATGATGTGGAAGGCGCGCTTGACTACGACAATCTGCGCTTGGTTCCAGAATTGAAGGATAGCGGCATGGGGATCTATGCCGACATCACTGGTTTGCTGATACAGGGTTGGTCGATTGCCGAGTATCGCCATCACTACGCCACGAACTTTGGCTTGGGTGGTGCTGAGGATGACTACAGCCAGGTGGTGTTTGATGTGGCCTATGGGGCCTCGGCCTGGTCTTCGTTTTGGCGCTTGTTGCTGCCGCTCTCCGTTGTGATGGCCATGGTCTTGCTGGTCTCCAAGTTGCGCAATGATCTTCAGGATGTGCGCAGCACACTTCCCGTCACAATCTTGTTGACCCTTGTATTCTTGCAGCAGAGTTACCGTTCAGCGCTTCCGGATCTCCCCTATCTGAGCTTCTTGGACCAGGTTTATGTGGTGGCTT
>JBIIQU010000217.1:0-3107 GCA_044341905.1 Vulcanococcus sp.
GTCTTGGATGATGGGGTTACATCCCTTGTTGCCAGCCCTTCGCGATGCCCCTGCCCCCCACTGATCCCTATCAGGTGTTGGGGGTGCCCATCACGGCGAAGGCTGCCGAGATCAAGGCCGCCTATCGGGCGCTGGTGAAGCAGCACCATCCGGATGCGGGCGGTGATGAGCATCGGATCCTGGAGCTGAATGCCGCCTGGGAAGTGCTGGGGGATGCCCAGCGCCGGGCGGAGCACGATCGCAGGCACCCCGCGAGCGTTGTCGCCGGGCCTGGGCACGCCGCGGACGTGGGCCGGGCCGCGCGGCGGGCCACGGCGCAGGCTTCTGCCGTGGATGCCCAGTTGCAAACCTGGCTCCAGCAGGTGTATGGGCCCATCGATCGCTTACTGGGCCAGGTGATCAATCCCTTCGCGGGCCAGCTCAGGGATCTTTCTGCCGACCCCTATGACGATGCCCTGATGGAAACGTTCTGCCAGTTCCTGGAACAGAGCCAGGCCAAGCTGCTCAAGGTGGACACGCTGTACCGCTCCATGGCAGCGCCCCGATCGGCCCAGGGTTTCAGCCTCAGCCTCTACCACTGCCTCAGCCAGGTGCAGGACGCCCTCACGGAACTGGAGCGCTACACCATGGGCTACGTGGACAGCTACCTGAGGGATGGGCGCGAGATGCTGCGGGAGGCCAAGCAGCGCCGCTCACGGCTGCATGAGGAGCGGCGACGCCTGGAGATCTGACACAGCGCCCAGAATTCAGAACGCTTCCAGTTGATCCAGGCGCAGCCACACATCCGGCACCGGGCGGCGGTAGCGGAGTTGGGCATAGTCGCCCTTCAACGCCAGCACCTCAGCGGGCCCTTCGAAGAGATAGTCCGGGGCGGCCGGATCGCTGGCTTGGGCTTCCAGGCTGGAGCTGTAGGCGCTGCGGTTCACCTTCACCAGGCTGCCTTTTTTGATCGGGGCTACCGGCGCGGCGGTCGTCGGTGTGTCAGCCATGGGAGGAGTGAGCAGCAGGGCCAGGCTAAAACGTCCGCAGTTCAGTTTTGGCGCGTGTCCCCAAGCCTGGCCCTGCTGCTGGTGATGTTCGGTGGCCTGTTGCTGCTGGCGATGTTCCTCGATGATCTGGCGGCTGAGATCAAGGTGCCCGGCATCCTGCTGGTGCTGGTGCTCGGCCTGTTGATCGACAACGACCTGAGCCCCGGGGCTACGGGGTCCGTGCCCCTGCTCAGTTTTGCAGCGGCCGATCAACTCGCCCAGTTGTCCCTGGCGTTGGTGCTGTTCTTCGGAGGGCTCACGGCGAACTGGGCGCAGATGAAACCGGTGCTGAGGCCTTCCCTGCGGCTGGCGCTGCTGGGTTCTCTGCTCACGGCAGGCTGCCTCAGCCTGGTGGTGATGGGCTTCCAGAGCCTGCCCGCCACTGGCCTCACGGTGAATGCTCCTGTGGCCCTGTTTGTGGGCGCGATGTTCTGCAGCACCGATGCCTCTGCCGTGCTCAGCCTGTTGCGTCCCCTGCAGGGGCGCCTGCCCAAGCCATTGCTGGATCTGCTCGAGTGTGAGTCGGGCCTCAACGACCCCATCGCCGTGGTGTTGGCGGGCTTGGCCCTGGCCATTGCCGGTGGCAGTGAGGCCCAGCTCGAGACCGTGCTGATGGAGGTGGTGCGGGAGTTTCTGTTGGGGGCGTTCCTGGGTTGGCTGGGGGGCAAGGCCGCGGCCGGTCTGCTCAGTCGCCGTCAAGCAGCGGCGTATGGCGGCCTGGCGATCGTGCTGAGCATGGCCCTGCTGATGCTGATCGTGGGCGGCTCCGCCCTGCTGGGAGCCAGTGGGCTCTTGGCGGCCTACGTGATGGGCGTGGTGCTCGGCAATAGCCCGGAGGTGAACCGTGCGGCTCTGGAAGAGAGCCATTCGGGCTTTGCCAAGTTGGCCGAGCTGGCCCTGTTTCTCTGCCTCGGCCTGGTGGTGATGCCCTCCGATGTGGCGCTCTCCTTCAAGTACGCCCTGGTGCTGTTCGTGGCGGTGCTGCTGGTGCGCTGGTTGGTGGTGTCGCTGTTGCTGGTGCGCAGCGGCTTCCGGCGGCGGGAGCGCACCTTCACGGCCATGGCGGGCCTGCGCGGAGCGGTGCCGATTGCCATTGCAATCCAGGCGGCATCGAGCCCAGTGCCCTGGGGGCGCGATATGCCCCCCTTCGCGCTGGCGGTGGTGTTACTGGGCCTTGTGCTTCAGGGTTTCGCCATGGTTCCACTGGCCCGGCGGCTGGGGCTGGTGGGGCCGCCTGCGCCTGAACTCCGTTCTTAACCTGATCAGCAAAGCGATGGGTTGAGGGACGAGATGCAGATTCTGCTGCTGGGTTGCAGTGGTTTTGTCGGCCGGGAGCTGGTGCCCCTGCTGTTGCAGCAAGGGCACAGCCTCACCTTGATCAGTCGTTCGGGCCAGCCCCTGGCGGGCCTCCAGCACCCCCAACTCCAGCGCATTGCGGCGGATCCATCCCAGCCCGCCACCTGGCAGCGGCCTGATCTGCAGGGTGCCCTGCAGGCCTCCGATGCGGTGGTGAATCTGGCCGGGGAGCCCATCGCCGAGAAGCGCTGGACCGCCGAGCATCGCCAGCTGCTGTTCGACAGCCGCATCCACACCACCCGTGCGCTGGTGCAGGCCATGGCGGCCTTGCCCGAGGGGCAGCGCCCCCAGGTGCTGATCACGGGCTCGGCCATCGGCTACTACGGCTCGAGTTCGGATGCACGCTTTGAGGAATCCAGCCCTGCAGGGACGGACGTGCTGGGCCAGCTGTGCAGCGCCTGGGAGGCAGCAGGCCAGCAGGCCAGTGGCCTGTGCCGGGTGGTGACGCTGCGGATCGGCATCGTGCTGGCGGCCGATGGGGGTGCCCTGGGCAAGATGCTGCCCGTGTTCCGCCTCGGTTTTGGTGGCCCGATCGGCACCGGGCAGCAGTGGATGAGCTGGATCTCCCGCCGTGATCTGTGTGGCTTGATCGCCGCGGCCTTGGAAGATGCCTCCTATAGCGGGGTGTACAACGCCGTGGCTCCCAACCCCTGCTCCATGGCCCAGTTCGCCGCCGCCCTTGGCCGCTGCCTGGGGAGGCCCAGCCTGCTGCCGGTACCGGCA
>JBIIQU010000218.1:0-3105 GCA_044341905.1 Vulcanococcus sp.
CAGGTTTCCAGGTGGCGCACCTGCACCTCCTTTTCCTGGCCGAAGATCGCCTCGCTGAAGCTGATGGTGAGGTCGAGCCGCAGGTCGTCGCCCTGGCGCGGCCCCCGACGGCGCTGGCCCCCGCCCTGGGGCGCGCCGCCAAAACCGCTGAAGAAGGTCTCAAACAGGTCAGCGAAGCCACCCATGTCGCCCATGTCGGGCATGCCACCACCGCCGCCCAGGCCTGCCTCGCCGAACTGGTCGTAGCGGGCCCGGGTCTGGGGGTCGCTCAGCACCTCGTAGGCGCGGCCGATCTCCTTGAACTTGTCCTCGGCGCCGGGATCCTTGTTGATGTCGGGGTGGTACTGGCGAGCCAGACGGCGGTAAGACCGCTTGAGGGTGTCGGCGTCAGCGTCGCGGCTGACCCCCAGCAGGTCGTAGTAGTCCGCCATCGATCAGGCCTCGTGCTCGGCAGGCGCGTCGCCGGCCTGGGGAGCCTCGGCCGCCGCACCCGAGGGGCCAGGCCCCATGGACACCTTCACCAGGGCATGGCGCAGCACCCGACCATTGAGGTGATAACCCCGCTGCAGCTCGGCGATCACCACATCCTCCACGTGGTCGTCGCTGGGCTCGCGCAGCACCGCCTCGTGCAGGTTGGGATCGAAGGGCTCACCCTCCACCCGCATCGGCGAGACGCCCAGCTGCTTGAACACATCCACCAGCTGCTTGTAGAGGCCCTGGTAACTGCGGTGCAGGGCCTGGGCCTCCTCGTGCTGGGGATCGAGCTGCTGGCGCGCCCGCTCGAAGTTGTCCACCACCGGCAGGATCTCGCTGAGGGTGGAGCAGGCGATCTGCACCCGCAGGTCGTCCTGGTCGCGGCTCTGGCGCTTGCGGAAGTTGTCGAAGTCGGCGGCGATGCGCATGTACTGGCCTCGCACGGTTTCGTGCTCGGCCTGGAGGCTGCTCAACTCGGCTTCCAGTTGCCGCACCCGCTCGGCGGGATCACTGGCCTCAGTCGGGGCCTCGCTGGCCGGGGAGCTCTCCTCCGGAGCGGCCGTGGTGGCATCCACGCTGTCTGCACCGATGGCCGCGGCGGGATCCTGGGGGAACGGGGTGGCGTCGCCGCTCATGCTGACCAAAAGCTGAGATCTGATCTAGACATGTTGATGTGAAAGGGCACCCCCCCACAAGCGGCGGAAGCCCGCACCTCCCGCTCGGGCCGCTGGCATGACGCTGACCCCCTCGCGGCCTGTGCCCACCGCCACCTCCGCCACCCAGCAACGGCTGGAGGTGGAACTGCTGCTGGGGGAGCCGGTGCTCAGCCCTGGGGAGCTGCAGCAGGCGGGGTCCGAGCGCTGGAGCTGGAGCCCGGTGCTGTCGCTGGCGCGGTGCCAGGAGCTGGGCTGCCTGCCGGTGCGGCAGGAGCCGCAGGAGCTGGTGGTGGCGGTGCCCACCCACTGGGCGCCGGAGCAACGCCAACAACTCCTGGCTCTGGCCGCGGCCGCAGGCGACAGACCCGTGGCGTTGCGGCTGGCCCTGCAGGCCGACATCCAAACCGCCCTGAACGCATCCCCGGCCAAGGAACCCAACCCAGAGCCCAGCAACGAGGGCGCCATCGCGGCCCCAACGCCACAGCCGGCCCCAGCAGCGCCCCCCAAGCCGCGGGCCTCGCTGCTGCAGGAGATCAATCTGAGTGAAGCGCGGGAAACGGCCACGGAGGCCGTGCCCTCCGATCTCGATCTGGAGAACAGCGAGGGCGCCAACGCCTCGCCGATCGTGAGCCTGGTGGACAAGGTGCTGGTGCAGGCCCTCAGCACGGGCGCCAGCGACATCCACATCGAACCCCAGGAAGACGGGCTGGTGGTGCGGTTCCGCCAGGACGGTGTGCTGGAGCAGCTGGAAAAGCTGCCCCGCTCCATTGCGCCGGCGGTGACCTCCCGGCTCAAGGTGATGGCCGATCTGGACATCGCCGAGCGGCGCCTGCCCCAGGACGGCCGCATCCGCCGGCGCTACCAGGGCAAGACCTTCGACCTACGGGTGAGCACCCTGCCCACCCGCTACGGCGAAAAGGTGTGCATGCGGCTGCTGGACAGCGGCGCCACCCAGCTGGGGCTCGACAAGCTGATCACCGACCCTGTGGCCCTGGCCAGCATCCGGGACATGGGCTCCAAGCCCTTCGGGATGATCCTGGTGACCGGCCCCACCGGCTCCGGCAAATCAACCACCCTCTACTCCCTGCTGGCGGAGCGCAACGACCCGGGCATCAACATCTCCACCGTTGAAGACCCGATCGAATACGGCCTCAAGGGCATCGCCCAGACCCAGGTGAACCGGGAAAAGGGGTACGACTTCGCCATGGCCCTGCGGGCCTTCATGCGCCAGGACCCGGACGTGCTGCTGGTGGGGGAAACCCGCGACCTGGAAACCGCCAAGACCGCCATCGAAGCCGCCCTCACCGGCCACCTGGTGCTCACCACCCTGCACTGCAACGACGCCCCCACCGCCGTTGCACGCCTGGCGGAGATGGGGGTGGAGGCCTTCATGGTGAGCGCCTCCCTGATCGGGATCGTGTCCCAGCGGCTGCTGCGGCGGGTGTGCCCCAGCTGCCGTGTGCCGTATCACCCCAGCGCCCAGGAGCTCGGGCGCTTCGGTCTGTTCGCCGCCAGCGAGCAGAGCATCACCTTCTACCGAGCCAAGCGCGAGCGCACCGCCGAGGAGGAGGCCTGCCCCCACTGCCAGGGCATCGGCTACAAGGGCCGCATCGGCGTCTACGAGGTGCTGCGCATCAACGAGACCCTCGCCAGCGCCATTGCCCAGCAGGCCAGCACCGATCAGATCCGCAAGCTGGCGATTGAATCGGGCATGAAAACCCTGCTGGGCTACAGCCTGGATCTGGTGCGCCAGGGCCACACCTCCCTGGAGGAGGTGGAGCGCATGATCCTCACCGATTCCAGCCTGGAATCCGAGCGGCGGGCCAAGGCGCGCCACACCATCAGTTGCCAGGGCTGCGGGGCCGGCCTGCGCGATGAATGGCTGGAGTGCCCCTACTGCCTCACGCCGCGGGGCCAGCACTGAGCCCGGCGGGGCCGTTGCCGCAGCCCCTTGCGCTCCACAGACTGCAAGCAG
>JBIIQU010000219.1:0-3103 GCA_044341905.1 Vulcanococcus sp.
CACCCGACTGAGTGTGACGCTCACGCTGGGGGTGCTTGGCCTGACGGCCCTGATGATCCTGGCGGTGCTGGTTCTCTCCTGGGTGGTGAGCCAACGGCTCACACGTGCTCTGATCGTTGGGGAAGTTGCCCGTCGCAGGGCTGAGCATGAAGAGCAGCAGGCCCTGGCGGCGCGTGTGGAGGCGGAGGAGGCCAACCAGGCGAAGAGCGCCTTCCTAGCCAACATGAGCCATGAGCTGCGCACGCCGATGAATGCGATTCTCGGCTACAGCGAGATGTTAATTGAGGAGGCGGAAGACCTCGAGCCGTCTGAGTTCGTTCCAGATCTGGAGAAGATTCAGGCGGCCGGCCGGCATCTGCTTGGCTTGATCAACGATGTTCTTGATCTTTCCAAGATTGAGGCGGGGAAGATGACGCTCTATCTCGAGGAGTTCGACATTGCTGCGACGGTGGGCGATGTGATGGCAACGGTGAAGCCCCTGTTGGCCAAGAATTCCAACCGGTTGGATCTTGTCTGCCCCGATGATATTGGCATGATGCGCGCCGACTTGACCAAGGTGCGGCAGTGCTTGCTCAATCTTCTCAGTAATGCCACGAAGTTTACTAACCATGGCACGATCGCTCTCACGGTGGCCAGCCATGCGGATGCAAGTTCTTTGATTCCGCTCGAAACGATTCAGATTGCTGTCGCTGATACCGGCATTGGCATGTCTCCTGAGCAGATGGGCAGGCTTTTCGAGACGTTCAGTCAGGCTGATAGCAGCACAACCCGCAAGTACGGCGGCACGGGCCTCGGTCTGGCTATCAGCCGACGCTTCAGCCGCTTGATGGGTGGGGATATCACGGTGACCAGCGCACCAGGGCAGGGCAGCACCTTCACCCTCACCCTCCCCCGGCACGTGGTGGATCCTGATGAGTCGGTGCAGGTTGAAACGGCACTGCCTCCTGAGGCCAGCACGGTGTCTCCTGCTGATGGCGCCCCGGCTGTAGCGACCCGTGGCACTGTTCTAGTGATCGACGACGACCCCGCCACGGTGGATGTGGTGCGTCGCTATCTCGTGCGTGACGGATTCCGGGTGGAGGTGGCTCACACCGCAGAGGAGGGGCTGGCTATGGCCAGCGACTTGCATCCTGATGCCATCACCCTTGACGTGATGATGCCAGGCATTGATGGCTGGTCGGTGCTGGCGGCTCTCAAGGCTGAGCCCCAATTGGCTCAGATCCCTGTGGTGATGATGAGTTTGCTGGAAAACCGAGAGCTGGGTCAGGCACTTGGCGCTGCAGCCTCTCTGCACAAGCCCTTGCAGCGGGCTGAACTCGATCAGCTGCTGGCCACCATCCGCGCAGCGGCTTCCCAGGGCCCTGCTCACCTGCTGGTGGTGGAGGACGAGCCTGCCAATGCAGAGCTGCTGCGCAGGGTGCTGGAGCGGGATGGCTGGGTGGTGGATAACGCCGCGGATGGCCTGGAAGCTCTGGCTCTCGTGGCCAGGACGCGGCCAGCGCTCATCCTCCTTGACCTGATGATGCCGCAGATGGATGGATTGGAGTTTTTGGAGCAGTTGCGTCGCAACCCGGCCGCAGCCTCCATCCCGGTGATCGTGCTCACGGCCAAAGAGCTCACGCTGGCGGATCGTCAGCGTTTGCACGGCCGCGTGAGTGAGGTGCTCAGCAAGGGCGCCTTCAACGCGGTGGCGCTCACCGAACAGATCAATGCGATCCTGGCTGGGAGGTCCTGATGGTTAGGCAAGACATGGTGCGTGTTCTGTTGGTTGAAGATAATGAAATGAACCGCGACATGCTGTCCCGGCGCCTGGGCCGTAAAGGTTTTGAGGTGGTGATGGCGGAGGACGGAGCCCAGGCCCTGGAGATGGCCATCAGCGAAGCCCCGGCCCTGATCCTGATGGACATGAATCTGCCGGTGATTGATGGCTGGGAGGCCACCCGTCGGCTCAAGGCTCAGGCTGCTACTGCTGCCATCCCTGTGATTGGTCTCACCGCCCATGCCATGGATGGTGATCGAGAAGCCTGCCTGCAGGCAGGCTGCGACGACTACGACACCAAGCCCGTCGATTTACCGCGCCTTCTCGACAAGATGGCGTCGCAGTTGGCGCGTTGTGGCGTGGTGGTGGAGGGCTGATGGGCAACATCCCGAACCAAGCTCCATCCATGTTGGGATCTTCCGATCCTCTGGCGGACCTGCGCCACGACCTGTGCACGCCCATTAACCAGATCATGGGCTACAGCGAATTGCTCGAGGAGCAGGCTGCTGAGGATCAGCCTGACTATGTCGACGACCTCCGCAAGATTCAGAAGGCAGCCACCACGATGTTGGCCATGGTGCGCGGCCGGCTCACGGGCGATCTCCTCGCGGGTGCCCATCAATCTCCTTCAGCTCCCGCGCCACAAGCGCTCACCGCTGTGCCCCAGTACCAGGCCCAAGCTGTGCGACCTGGCCGGATCTTGGCGGTCGACGATGATGATCTGAACCTGGATGTGCTGGCCCAGCGTCTTAGTCGCCAAGGGCATGTTGTGACCACAGCCACCGATGGACTGGAGGCCCTCGCAAAGGCTCGGCAGCAAACCTTTGATTTGATCCTGCTTGATGTGATGATGCCCAGGCTGGATGGTTATGGCACCTTGGCCGAGTTAAAGGCCGATGAGCAGCTGCGCCATATTCCGGTGATCATGATCAGCGCCCTCGATGAGCTATCCAGCGTTGTGCGCTGTATCGAAGCCGGGGCCGAAGACTACCTCCCTAAGCCCTTCAACGCCACGCTGTTGCGGGCCCGTCTTAGCGCTTGCCTGGAGAAGAAAGCCCAGCGGGATCAGGAGCACGAGCTCTACACCAATCTGGTGAAGAGTCAGCAGCGTCTCCATCGGGAACTCAGCCAGGCCGATGCCGTTGTGGCGTCCATGGCCGCCGACGTGCGCGAAGATCCTCGTATGGCTCCTTTGCTCACCGCTTTCGAGCGGATGTCCGGGGCTGTCTCGCGTCGAGAGACAGAGCTGCGGGCCACCATTCAGGAGCTCGAGATCAAGATCAGTCGCCAGGCCATTTCCACCCATGTGGGGTCGATCGTTGCCGATCCCTCCTTCTCCTCGCT
>JBIIQU010000220.1:0-3099 GCA_044341905.1 Vulcanococcus sp.
TACTCGGCGAAATGAGCTTGATCGGCCCCCGCCCGGAACGGCCCGAAATCGAAACCTTCCTAGAGGAGAAGATTCCCCATTACCGAGTACGCCATTGGATCAGGCCAGGGTTAAGCGGCTGGGCCCAGGTGTGCTTTCCTTACGGCGCAAGCATTGAGGATAGCAGGACAAAACTAAGCTACGACTTGTACTATCTTCGCAACGCCAGCCCCTTGCTAGATCTACTGATTCTGATCAAAACAATTCGCCTCGTTTCCCAGGCAAAGGGAGCCATACCCACTCGCAACAAAACCCCAGGCCCTAACGAATAGAGACTATAACGATGCAAATCCCCAAGCCGATCACTGGGGCGAGACAACGGCAGCTTCTTGACGGCAGACAGCCAGCCAGACAATCTAATGAATCAGACTCATCCTGAACTTCACGGCAGCCGTGAGTGGGTGAATGCGCACGACTGGGTCCACCTCCAGCCACGCCCTATCCCCAACCAGCACCACTGCAAGAATCGATGCCTTAGGCCATGGCCAGGATCGGCCTAAAAAATCACTGCCGAGAGATCGGCGCAATTGTGGCTTGAGCGGCGCAGATATTCATCTTGAATCCTCAAGCAGCAATCAACTGAGCGCCTCCAACAGCACCCGGGTTGCAGCCCGCGTCGTCGTCCAGCTGAACTGAACTGCACGCATGAAGCCCCGACGGCGGCACTCCTCGCCCAGGCTCGGTTGATCGAGCAAACAAAGCAGGGCCTGGCTGAGCGCATCGGTGTGAACCGGATTCACCAAAAGGGCAGCATCCCCCGCCACCTCCTCAGTTCCCGAGCCTGCACTCGTAATCACGGGCGTGCCGCAGGCCATCGCCTCCAGCACGGGAAGCCCGAACCCCTCCCAGAGGCTGGGGAACACAAAGGCCAGCGCCCCCCTGTAGAGATCGGGTAGCTCGGCGTAGGGCACGTAGGCCCGAAACTCAACGCGCTGCTGCAGCCCCAGCTCCGCCGCCAGAGCTTGGAGTTGTGGGGTCTCCGTGGGATGGGGCTTGCCCGCCAGCACCAGCCGCAGCTCTGGATTGGCAGGCGCCACCTGGGCAAAGGCCTGGAGCAAACGCCGCAGATTCTTGTGGGGATAGGCCTGGCCCACGTGCAGCAGGTAGGGCTGCTGGGGAATCGGCCCCTGGGGATCGCCAGGCGTGAAGTGCTGGGCGTCGTAACCCAGGGGAATCACCGTGATGCGGTCGGTCGGCAGGCCGGTGCAGCGCTGAATTTCTCCGGCCGTGAAGTGCGAATTGGTGAGCACATGCCGAGCTGCCCGCAACAACGGCGGCACCCAGCTGCAGAAATAGAGGCTCTGCAGCGAGCGCTCCGGGTGGCTGATCGGCCGCAGGTCGTGCACCATCACCACCTGAGGAATGGTCTGCTGCCCCAGATAGCCCTCCGGCGCGGGCGTGAAGATCAGCGAGGCCCCATGTCGCCGGGCCAGGCGGGGCAGCTCCAGCTGGCTCCAGGCCAGGCGCTTCAGGCGTTGGCTGGCACTGCCCTCCTCGCCGCCGGGAATCAGCACATGGGGCAGCTGCTGCAACGCCGGCAGCACTGCTTGGGCGTACACCCCAATACCCGTGGGCTGGCGCAGCACCGGGCGGTAGTTGAGCAGCAGGGTCATGGCAAATCCATCAGGCCAAGCCGATCAGGCGGCGGCGGCCGTACTTGGCCCAGTTCAGCGTCCAGCAGGCGGCGCTCAGGGGTGCGCCCAGGTGGCGGCGCTGGGCCCGGAAGGTTTCCGCATACACCTGGCCGATGCGGGTGTGGCTCACACCGGCCTGCACCACCTTGAGGATGGAATCGCTTGTGTGCACCGTGCGCAGATCAGGCGGCAGCCGCAGGAACCACTCGTAATCGCCACAGATGCGGAAACTGGCCTCAAAGGGGCCCAGGCGCTCGAACAGCTCCCGGCGCACCAACATGCCCGGGTGGGCAATGTTCATCGACTGGCGCATGCGCTGCCACTGCCAGCCTGAGCCCCAGTGGCGCAGGAAGCGACCGTCGGCGGCGTGATAAGCGTTGCGGGCGGTGATCAGGTGGACACCGGTGGCTGCGAGGGCCGCGATGCGCTCCAGGCTGTGGGGATCGAGAAACAGATCGTCGGCGCCGATGAAGCTGAGGTAGTGGCCCCGCGCCAGCTGCAGGCCCCGGTTCCAGGCGTCGTAGATGCCGCTGTCGGGCTGGCTGCTCCAGATCACCTGCCCAGGGCTAGAGAACCGCTGCTGGAAGGCCTCCACCAGGTCAGCCGTGCCGTCCTGGGAGGCGTTGTCGAGCAGCAAGAGCTCCCAGTGGCTGAAGCTCTGGGGCGCCAGGCTCTCCAGGAAGGCCGCCAGCTGGGGCGCGCAGTTCCAGGTGGCCACCAGGATCGAGATCTGGGGCCGGCTCACCACCGCGCTGCCCCCATCAGACCGCGAGAAGCCCACGGAACACCTCCACCAGCGCTGCTTGATCAGCCAACGGGACCTCGCGCTCCCCACCATCGCCGCGCAGCGGCTGGAGCAGCACCACGCCCCGCTCCAGCTCGCCCTCGCCGAGCACGGCGGCCCAGGCGGCGCCGCTGCGGTTGGCCCGCTTGAACTGCTTGCCAAAGGCCGAGCCGCTGGCATCCAGCTCCACGCTGAAGCCGGATCGACGCAGCTGACGGGCCAGCACCAGGGCGGCCGCCTCGGCGGCCTCGCCGCGATTCACGAGATAGAGATCCGGCGCAGGGGCCGGGTTGGCTTCCCCCTGGGCCAGCAGCAGCACCAGCCGCTCCATCCCCAGGGCCCAGCCGATGGCGGGGGTGGGGTCACCTCCCAGCTGCTCCACCAGGCCGTCATAACGGCCGCCACCGCACACGGTGGCCTGGGCCCCCAGCTGGCTGGAGGTGATCTCGAAGGCAGTGTGGCTGTAGTAATCGAGCCCGCGCACCAGCCTCGGATTGAGAGTGAAGGGGATCTCCAGGGCCGCCAGGCCCGCCTTCACCTGCTCAAAGCGCTCTCGGCTGTCGGGGGCCAGGGCATCCGCCAGCGTGGGGGCACCGGCCAGCAGCTCCTGGGTGGTGGCGTTCTTGGAATCGAGGATGCGCA
>JBIIQU010000012.1:0-11126 GCA_044341905.1 Vulcanococcus sp.
CCATGCGCACCCGGGCATCGCCGGCGTAGTCGGCCAGGGAGGCTGAGAAATCGCCAAAACTGTCCCCCGGCAAGCCATTCACCTGGGTGAAAGCCAGCAGTTCGGCGCCCACCTTGAGGCTCAGGTCTACCGCCTGCAGGGTTTCGCTGGCGGGAGTGAGCTTCGCCATGCGCTTCAGCAGGGGGATCCCGGCCCCCACGTTGGAGAGGAGGCGCAGGCCGCCGGTGGCGTGTTGCGATCGATTCACGGCGTCGTAGAGGCTCATGGCCCGGCCGTAGCCCTCGTGGCGGGCTCCACTGAGCAGATCCGCCCTTGCCCGCACCTGGTGGATCAGCTCGGGATCGCTGCTGCCCATCACATCGGCGATCAGCGCATCGGCATTGGTGATGTTGTGCCACCCACCGGGCACCAAGGTGCCGATGCCCTTGAGGGCCAGAACCGTGAGATCGCGCTTGGGTAGGCGCTCCAGGCGCTCCAGAACGGTGCGGCTCATGCTGCGGGCTCCTGCTGGCCGGCCGGCAAGGCCTTGCGCCCACGCGCGGTTCTGGCGGGGAGCAGAGCGGACAGACCCTTCAGGTCAAAGGCCTCCAACAGCGCATGGCGCTGGTCGGGATCCAGTCCGTTGTCCTGGCCGATCACCTTCACCTGGAAGCGGTCGGCCACCAGCAGGGCGCTGGCCTGGCCGCCCTGCTCCACCAGGGGCCACCCCTGAATCGCACTGCCGCTGCCGCCAAACTTGCTGCGGGCCTCAGGGGTGCTGGCGGTATCCGAGATGGCCAGCAGGGCCAGGGCGGCACTGCCCTGTTTCAGCTTGGCTTCACTGAAGCCGCGCTTCTCCTGGGTGAAGACCAACTCCTGGCCGGCCTCGGGGGCGGGAAACAGGCGGTTGAAGGCTGAGCCGTTCACCACCTCAGCAGTGGGAACATCGGCAACCGTGCCGCCGGGTAACCAGGAGCTGAAGGGGAGCACCACGAGGGCTCCCACCAGTAGGCCAAGGGCCAGCATGGCCGCCAGGCCCCAGCGCAGAGCACGGGACATTCGCAAGCTCGCGGGTGTGTCTGCTTGCTTGCTAGCGGTGGGGCTGAGGCGTGTCTTGATGGATCCGGAAAGCTGCCCCGAAGCCGGCCAACGCTGAGGCCATCGGGCGATCGGCGATTAGGCGAGCCCCACCAGCTTCATCGAGAGCTCCCACACCCCCTGAGCGGTGTCGGGATTGCTGGCCTGATCGGAGAGTTCCTGGCTGAACTGGGTGCCATCCTTCTTCTGGCGGTTGCCCCAGCTCCAATGCACGCCGGAGGCTGAGAAGCCCGGATCGGCCACCACCTGGGCCACCCGATCGCCCGCCAGGGCCTGGCTCACGTAGCCGCCGGTGATGTTCTTCTGGAACCAGGGAAAGATGGTTTGGAACGCCCGCGGCGTGTTGCGGAACAGGGGCGTATCAGCCACGCAGCCCGGATAGAGGGAGCTGAACACGATCCCGGTGGAGGCATGCAGCCGGCGGTGCAGCTCCTGGGTGGTGATCATGTTGCAGAGCTTGCTGTCCTTGTAGGCCTTGCCGGGCTTGAAGGGCTTGCCGTTGGCCATGGCGATGGGAGCCTTGAAGCCAGCCCTAAACCCGGAGAGATCGCCCAAGTCAGCGGGAGCAGGGATGGGGATCTTGCCCCCCAGTTCCTTGGAGTTGGCCGTCACCGTGCCGAGGATCACCACGCGGCGGGAGGGATGGCTCGAGCGCTGCAGATCGGGCAGCAGCAGTTGGATCAACAGGAAGTGGCCCAGATGGTTGGTGGCCATCGAGATCTCATAGTCCTGCGGCGACCATTCCGGTTGCTTCAGCCGTGGCTTGTACACGGCGGCGTTGATCACCAGGGCGTCCAGCGGTAGGCCGATGGACGGCACCAGGGTTTCCACCCCAACCCGCACGCTCTCGAGGTCACCCAGGTCGATGCGCAGGTGGTGGAGCCGTTCCGAGGGGATGGCGAGCGCATCGGCCGCTGCCGCCGCCCGCACGGGGTCGCGGTTGGCGGTGATCACCGTCCAGCCGCGATCCACGAGAGCTTTCACCGCATTCAGACCCACACCGGAGGTGGTGCCGGTGACCAACACGGTTCCGGGCGTTCCGGCTGTGGATGGATGGCTGTTGGAACTGGAAACCATGACGCCCGGCGCTCGCGCGCATCAACCTAAGGACGCGCCGCTGGTTTCCCGCTGGTGCCAGGTGCCTGCTCAACAGTTGGAAACGGGCGCTGGGCCGCCTGCTCCGGTTGCTGCCACACCACCCGCAGGCGATTGGGGGCGATCCACTGGTCCTGCTCCTGGATCAGCTGTTGCTCTCCGCCAGCGGCAAACAGCTTGTCGAAGCGATGCTGGGCCTTGAGCAGCTTGGCCTGCTGGATGTCCAACACCGCGGAGATCTCGCCATGGCGCTCGAGCCGGGTTTGGTAGGCACCAGCGAGGCGTACCAGGCTCACCACGGCTACGAGGCCCAGGCCCACCTTGAGGGTGAGGCCGATGGCGCTGCAGGTGAGTTCCTGGTGCGGACTGGAGGGCCGAATCCTAGTGGAGGCGGGTGCCGCGCTGGGCGTGTTTCGCGCCGGGGCCACGCGAGCTGAACGCAGGCTGGAGAAGCGATGACCACCTGACTGCCGGCTGGCGGATCTCCGCTGAGAGGGTTGGGCTGGCCGGGAGGGGGTCAAGGGAAGGGTTGGGCGGATCTGGCCCGCTTGTAGCAGGTCAGATCCGCCCGATCAAGGGATTCAGGCGCGATACAGGCTGGCGGCCAGGCGAACGGCGAGAACGCCCGCATGGGCAGCCACCACCAGGGCAATCAGCACTTCGGCCTGGGTGAGGGACGAAACCATGACCTGTTCCGAGCAAATAATGTCCTCCCCATTGTCTCGGCTTCAGGGGTTCTGGCCAGATCAGGCCGCGGGCCTGTCACAGCTCGACACGCCCTCGCTACGGTCGCCGGCATCGATGAACGGGTTGTCTTGGCATCTCCTCTCTCCGAGGCGCCGGTGCTCATCACCGCCGAGCAGGTGAACCAGCGCGATCTCTCGGCGCTGCAGAGCTGGGCGGAGCTCGGGCCTCAGGCTCTGCTCGAGCGCAGTGGCCAGCTGGAGCTGCAGTTCACCTGGCCGCGGCAGGCCGATGATCCCCGTGAGCTCTCTGAGATCCCCGAACTGCGGCTCTGGAGCCTGCGGGCTGATGCCATCTACCCCTGGCTGCCGTTGGTGCTGGAGCGCAGTGGGGGGCAGCTCACCCGCCACGTGGCCATGCAGTTGCCCCACGGTTTCAGCCGCACCGAAGGCATCCGCTTTGCCCCCGAAGCGCTCGAGCTGTGGATGACCCACCGCCTGTTCCAGCTGGATGCCTGGGGGCAGCGCCATGGCCTCAGTTGCCGCCGCAATCTCGAGCAGATGGCGGCCGTGCTGGGGTTTGAACTGGACGCTGGCTTCTGGGAGGGGCTGGCCTAAGCGTCTCAGCGAGCCGCCATGGCCAAGGCGAACGCCCGCCTGCCGGAATCCAGGGCCAGCAGCACGGTGAGGAGCCGCAGCAGCCACACCAGCCGGTCTTCGCTCACCCGTTGCAGCCGCGCCGCCGACCATTGCGAGGCGAGGGCCGCTGTGCCCCCTAGCAACAGCCCCATGGCCACATTGCTGCGTCCGTCGGCCAGGAAGCCCAAGGACGCCGCCGAGGCGGAGGCACACACCGCCAGGGTGCTGAGCCGAATGGCCAGGTAAACCCTGAGCCCCAGCCCCTGCACCATCAACGGCACCATCACCAGGCCGCCGCCCACCCCCAGCAGGCCGCTGGACCAGCCCGCCACCAGGCCCACCCCGCCCAGGGCCATCAGGGGCAGCGCACTGCTGACTGTTTCCTGCTCGCTGCGGCGGGGTTGAATCACGACGCTGAGAATCCCGTACATGAGGGATTGGAGGGCCAGCAGGTGCCAGCCCGCCAGGCCATTGCCGATGTGGCTGAAGCTCACGCCCCCCGCTAGGGCCCCCAGCACGATGGCGGCCATGGGCCGTCGGGGCACCGTGCCGCTCCGCAGGTGGGCCCAGCTGCCCGCCAGGGTGGTGGGCACGATGGCCAGGGTGCTGGTGGCCAGGGCCTGGTGGGGCGTCAATCCCAGCCACAGGAGCAGGGGGGAGAACACCAGCCCGCCGCCGATCCCCAGCAATCCGGAGAGCAATCCAGCCAGGATGCCGAGGGGGAGTAGGGGCAGCAGGTCCCAGGGCATTGCGCCTTGACGGCATCAGCGCTCCAGCATCCCCTATCCCTGCGGTGCTCCCCCTTGCCGTTGCCCTGGCGCTGGATCGCTCCCATCGAGGCCCCTGGAGCCTTTCAGATGGCCTGCGATGCCTGGCTGTTGGATCAGCTTGTGCAGGGGCAGGGCACACCGGTGCTGCGCTTCTATCGCTGGTCGCGGCCCACCCTCTCGCTCGGTTTCCACCAGCGGCGGCTGGAGCCCCACTGGTCCGCCCTGGTGCGTGAAGGCGGCCTGGATCTGGTGCGCCGTCCCAGTGGTGGCCGCGCGGTGCTGCACGCCGGTGAGCTCACCTACGCCCTGGTGCAGCCAGCCCTGAGTGGACGCCGGGTGGACACCTACACCCAGGCCTGCCAGTGGTTGCAGCAGGCCTTTGCCGGCCTCGGCCAGCCGCTGCAGTTCGGCCAGGCCGGTGGTGGCGATGCCCAGCAGCGCAGCAGCTGCTTCGCCACCAGCACCGCCGCCGACCTGATCCACGGCAATGGCGCCAAGCGCATCGGCAGCGCCCAGCTGTGGCGGCAGGGCTACGTGCTCCAGCACGGCAGCGTGCTGCTCCAGCCGCCGGCCGAGCTGTGGCAGCAGGTGTTTGCGGAAGCTCCGCCACTGCTGCCACCCCTGGCTCTCAGCTGGCAGCAGCTGGCTGAGGCCCTCAGGCGGGCGGCAGAGCAGCACCTCTGTGCGGGGGCGCTGCAGGAGCTGCCGCTCAGCGCAGCTGAATGGGAGGCCGTGGAGCGCCTCAGCCCCGCTTACCGCGCCACGGCGGCAGAGCTGCTCAACCCCTGACCCTGCACCTCGCCGCTGGCCAGCATGGCGCGGGCCACGGGGGCCAGGCCCATTCCCAGGGGATACACGCCCTCGCGGCGCGCCGCGTCGAGGATGGCGGCGGGCAGCTTCACGCCCAGTTTGGCCAGCACGGCCTCCGCCAGTTCGGGCCGTTCGAGGGTGCCGCAGGGCAGGCCGGCGGGACTCAGCACCAGCAAGCGATTGGTGCTGCTGTCATCGAGCTGGATCACGGCCTGCCACAGGGGGGCATCGTCGTGGATGCTCGGCAGGCTGCTCAGGGGCTGGAGGTGGTCGCCGATGCGCTCGCCATCCCAACGCTGCACTGGCAACGCCTGGAGCGGGGCGTCGTCGATCACCCCCTGCCAGCGGCCGCCATCACACACGAGCAACCAGTCGGCTGGGCCCTTGCCCTCCTGCACCCGCAGGCGGCTCAGCTCCCGCAGGCTGCTGCGGGCCTCCAGCACCCGGAAGCGCCGCTGGGCCGCATCCTTCACCTTCAGCTCCCGCAGGGTGGATTGCAGGGCCAGCAGTTGGGTCTGGTTGCGGGCGGCCCCCAGGCCGAACCAGCCCAGCACCATCAGCCACAGGCCCCCCACGCTGCCGCCCCGCAGTAGCAGCACGGCGCCCAGGCCGATGGCCAGCAGCGACAGCAGCTTGCCGCTGCTGGTGGCCACCTGGATCCCCTTGCGCTGGCTGCCGGTCCACTGCCACACGAGCGCCTTCAGGATCAGGCCCCCATCCAGGGGCAGGCCGGGCAGCAGGTTGAACAGGGCCAGGATCAGGTTCAGGCCCCCCAGTTCCTTCACCATGGTCCCCAGCAGGGGAGACACGTGGGCCGCGCTGTGGGTACTCCCCAACAGCAGCCCGGCCAACGCCAGGCTCACCAGGGGGCCGGCGGCTGCCACCAGCAGCGACCCCATGGCTGTGGAGCACTCCCGCTCCACGCTGGCCACACCCCCCAGCATGAACAGGGTGATGCTGCGCACCTTCACCCCCTGGCTGATGGCGGCGATGGAGTGGCCGAGTTCGTGCAGCAGCACCGACACGAACAGCAGCAGGGCCGTGCCGAAGCCCAGGATCCACAGCAGGGCTCCGCTGGTCTGGCTGGCGAGTTGCTGGCTGTACTGCTGCTGAAAGGCAACGCTGGCCAGGGCCAGGATCACAAACCAGCTGGGATGGATGCGCAGAGGGATTCCACGGATCTTCAGCAGCTGCCAGCCTTCGCCCACGCCCATCACCCCAGTGGATCGATCCTAGAAAGAACGCCCCGTCCCCACCGTTCTTGGCCGTTCCTGCTCCCTCCTGGTCCACTGCCCCCCAGCCCTGGCTGAAGGTGTGTGGGCTGCGCCAGCCCGATCAGGCGGCGGCGGTGGCCAGCTTCGGTGTGGAGGCCATCGGCGTGATCGCCGTGGCCAGGTCGCCCCGCTGGCTCCCCCCTGATCAGCGCCCCGATCTGTTTGCCGCCATGCTGCAGGCGAACCCCCGCTGCCGCGGCGTGCTGGTGGTGGCTGATCCCCAGGATGGGGAGCTGGAGCCGCTGGGGCCCGGCCTTGGCCATCAGGTGGTGCAGCTCCATGGGGATGAGACGCCTCATCGCTGCGGCCAGTTGCGGCAGCAGCTGGGGCCGGACCTGGCGTTGTGGAAGGCCCTGCGCATTCGCTCCGCGGCCGATCTGGCCCACGCCGCCCACTACGCCACCGTGGTGGATGCCCTGTTGCTGGATGCCTGGGTGCCCGATCAGCTGGGGGGCACCGGCCACCGCATCCCCACCGAATGGCTCGAGGGCTTTGCCCCGGCGTTGCCCTGGTGGCTGGCGGGGGGGCTGACGCCGGAGCGGGTTGGCCCTGCTCTGCAGGCCCTGGTGGCGTCACCGCCCCATGGCCTCGATGTGTCCAGCGGCGTGGAGCGCGCACCGGGTGACAAAGATCTCGATCGCGTGGCCCAGCTGGTGGCGGCGGTGAACGCGGTCCGCCAGGATCGCCAGAGCTGATCGGTTCCCATGGCTCGTTTGTTCCGCTCTGCCGTGCTGGCTGTTGGCAGCTGCGGCCTCTTGGCCCTGCCAGGCCTCGGCACCGATGCCGCCCAGGCCCAAGACCTGGTGGGGTGCCAGTTGGTGGGCGCCACCCTGCAGTGTGTGCCGGGGGTCACCGAGAGCCCTCAGCAGCAGATTCGCCAGCTCCAGCAGGAAGTTTCCACGGATCTGCAGCTGGAGGGTGCGGTGCAGCAGCAGATCAATGGCCTGCAGCAGCTGGTGTTGGCAGGGGATGTGGCCGTGGGGGCTGTGCTCACGGCCACGGCCGTGGCCGATGCCCAGGCGGCCTTGCCGAGCGCTAACTACCACTGGTACCGGCTCAAGCCAGGCCAGCGCAGCTGGGTGTTGATTGAGGGCGCCAATGGCACCACCTACGTGCCCGCACCGATCGACATCGGTCAGAACCTGATGGTGGTGGCTGTGGTGAATCAGAACGGCCAGGTGACGCGGGTGGCCTCGTCACCGGTGGGACCCGTGCGCTGATTGATGATCGGTGCAGGGCAGCCCGAGCGGCTGCCCTGGAGCCCATTCAGGTGGAGAGCACTGCTTCCTGTTGCTTCACCAGTTCAAAGAACTCGGCCTTGAGGCTGGGGTCGTGGCGGAAATCGCCGCGCACCACCGAATTCACCATGCTGGTTTGGGGTTCTTTCACCCCACGCCACTTCATGCAGTAGTGCTGAGCCTTCACCAGGATCGCCAGACCCTGGGGTTCGCACAGCCGCTCGATTTCATCGGCGAGGATCATCACCGCCTCTTCCTGGATGTGGGGGCGGGAGAACACCCAGTCGGCCACACGGGAAAACTTGGAGAGGCCGATCACCCGCTCGCCGGGCTTGATGCCGATCCAGCAGTTGCCCAGGATGGGCACCAGGTGGTGGGAACAGGCCGAGCGCACGGAGATGGGCCCCACCGTGTAGATCTCGTCCAGCTTTTTGACGTTGGGGAAGCTGGCAATCTTGGGCTGCTCGTGATAGCGACCCTTGAATACTTCATGGAGATACATGCGAGCAACGCGCTCAGCCGTTTCTTCCGTGTTGTGGTCGTTGTCAATATCGATCACCAGGCTGCGCAGCAGGTCGCGCACTTTGCCGGCAACTTCGATTTCCAGCTGGTCCAGCTCACCGTCCAGCAAGTGGTCGGCGATGTTGTCATTGGCCAGGAACGGCACGCCAGCGGCACTGAGGCGCTCCCGGATGCGCAGGCTCACGGGAGCCAGTTGGCCGGAAATACTGGAAGGGAGGGTGGACGTCATGGGGGGGCTCTCAGGTTGCGCTCAGAGAGCGCCGGCGGCGGGCATCAGGGTGAGGTCCTCCACAACTTGGGAGGCGGGCTGTTGGGCCAGCGACAACAGCGCTTCAGCCGCATGCTCGGGTGAAAGCATGGCACGGCGATCGAAGCTGCTGTGGACGGTTTCGCTGTCCCAGAGAGGCGTATTAACCGCACCTAAGGTGAGGGTGGTGACGCGGATCCCGTGGGCCCGTTCCTCCTCCGCCAGGCAGCGGGAGAAGGAGGCGAGGGCCGCCTTGGTGGCGCAGTAGGCGCCCCACTCCGGGAAGGCATTGCGGGCTGCATGGCTGCTCACGTTGATGATGTGTCCGCCGCCCTGGCGCAACATCGGCAGTAGCGCCTGGCACACCTGGAACACGCTGGTGACGTTCAACTGGAACAGCCACTGCCACTGTTCCACCGGCATGGCTGCGAGGGCGCCGGTATAGGCCGCCCCCGCGTTGTTCACCACCACCGTGGGCCGAAGCCCCCGGTTCACCAGCTCGCTGAGGCCGGGACCAATTGCCGCGGCATCGGCCAAGTCAAGGCTGAGGGTCTCCACCCGGCGTCCCAGCGTGCGGAGTTCCTCCGCCAGGGTGGCCAGATCTGAGGCAGACCTGGCCACCAGCAGCAGGTCGTAGCCAGCGGCGGCGAACTGCCGTGAAGCGGCAGCGCCGATGCCGCGCGAGGCGCCGGTGATCAGGGCAACAGGGGGTGCGGCCAAGCACGCAGGAATGCCCGGCCGGCATCCATGAAACGAAAGTAAACCTTAAGGGCTGACGGACGCGTCCTGGGCGCCGGCTTCGAGGAATCGACCCATGCGCCGGAACTTGGCGTAGCGCTGATCGATCAGCTGGGCTTCGCTGAGGCCCTGGAGCTCCTCCAGATGCTGGAGCACGGCGGCCTTGAGGCTCTCAGCAGCCTGGCGTGGGGCCCAGTGGTTGCCGCCGGAGGGTTCGCTGATCACGGCGTCGATGATGCCGAGTTTGAGGAGGTCGGCCGCGGTGATCTTGAGGGCTTCCGCCGCCGCCGGGGCCTTGGCGGCATCGCGCCAGAGGATCGAGGCACAGGCTTCGGGGCTGGCCACGGTGTACACGCTGTGCTGGAACATCAGCAGGCGGTCGGCCACACCAATCCCGAGGGCTCCACCGGAGCCGCCCTCGCCGATCACGGTGGCCACAATCGGCACCCGCAGCCGGAACATCTCCCGCAGATTCACGGCGATGGCCTCTCCCTGGCCCTGTTCCTCCGCCAGCAAACCTGCGTAGGCCCCGGGCGTATCGATGAAACAGAGGATCGGCAACCGGAAGCGATCGGCGTGGTCCATCAGGCGCATGGCCTTGCGGTAGCCGCCGGGAGAGGCCATGCCGAAGTTGCGGGCCACGTTTTCCTTGGTGTCGCGCCCCTTCTGGTGGCCCAGCAACACCACGCCCTGATCCCCGATCCGGCCCACACCTCCCACCAGGGCCCGGTCATCGGAGCCGCGGCGATCCCCATGCAGTTCGATGAATTCGTCAGTGAGCACCTGGATGTAATCCAGGGTGCTGGGGCGCTGCGGGTGGCGTGCCACCTGAATTTTCTGGGCCGGCGTGAGGCTGGTGAAGATCTCTTCGCGGCGCCGGGCCGCCAGGGTTTCCAGCTGCAGCAGCTGCTGGCTCACATCCACTTCGGAATCCTTGGCCAGTTGGCGGATCTGCTCGATCTGCTCTTCGAGTTCCACCAGGGGCTTTTCGAACTCGAGCAGGGGGCGTCGGGCCATGGGGAGAGAAGGGGAGATGGCGGAGCGAACGAGCTCAGGCGGCGGCGAGCTGGCGTCCGATCAGGGCGGACGTCAACTGGTCCGCGGCCAGGCCGATGGCCTGGAAGCCATGGCGTAGGGAGGCTCCTCCGATCAGCTCCATGTTGGCGAGGCTGATGTTGTTGCGCCCCCAGCTGAAGTTGGTGTGGATGCCCTCGAATTCCAGCAGCATCGCCTCGGCGAAGCAGGCAAACAGGTGGCGCCGGGGGTTTTCCATTTCTGCCACCTCCATCATCTGCCAGCCGATGTCCTGCCAGAACTCCACGATGCCGCCCTTCAGCACGTGCACACCATCACCGGCCACCTTGGCGTCCAGGTTCTTGGGGTAGCCGCCGTCGATCATCAGGCAGGGCTTGCGCAGGCTGTCGTGGTCGATGCTGAGGGTCTGGGGCAGGCTGGCCACCCACACCACCACATCAGCTTCTGGCAGGGCCTCCTCGAGGCTGAGGATGCGGCCGCCGCCCAGGGACTGCTGCAGATCCAGCAGGCGCTGCTGTTGGCGAGCCACCAGCAACAGTTCCCCCACCTGGGTGCGTTGGCTCAGCCAGCGGCACACGGCGCTGCCGATGTCGCCGGTGGCCCCCACCACTGCCACCTTGGCGGTGCTGAGATCAATGCCCAGCTTGGGAGCATTGCGCTCCACCTGCTGGCAGATCACCCAGGCTGTGTGGGTATTGCCGGTGGTGAAGCGCTCCCACTGCAGCGTGGTGTTGCGGATCTGCTGGAACTTGGAGAGGTCGTAGTTCTCGAAAATGATCGAGGTGAAGCCACCGAGGGCGGTCACGTTGATGCCGTTTTTCTGGGCCAGCTCCATGGCGTTCTGCACCTTGCGCGTCGCCGTCTTGAAGCGGCTCAGCATCTCCGGCACGAAACAGGAGTCGATGTAGGTGCCCTGGATGGTCTTGCCGGTTTGGCTGGTCACTTGAAAGGTTTCCAGCAGTTGCGGCGGGGCAGAGCACCAGGCCATCAGGTCCGCC
>JBIIQU010000221.1:0-3095 GCA_044341905.1 Vulcanococcus sp.
ACCGCCTGGGGCTCGATGAACACCGTGCTGCCGGAGGCCGAACTGTCGTGCACCAGGCCGGGCAACTGGCTGGCCGCTCCGGCCTTCACCGCCAGCACCGGCCGGCCATTGCGCTCGGCTACCACGCTGTCCTGCAACAGGGCGGCGAAACGCCTCAGCAGCCCATTGAGGCGATCGCGGCGGTCGGCGCGGGTGGCCGCGATCTGCCGCCGCAACTCCGCCAGGGGGGGGCTGGCCCGATCGGCCACCCGGCCGCCATCGTCGATGCAAAAACGCAGGCGCTGCTCCAGCTCCGGCAGGGTGCGCAGCTCCGCCACCAGGGCGGTGGTCACCGGACGCAGATCGGGATCATCGATCTGGCGGCGCAGGCGCCGCGCCGCCGCCAGGGTGGTGGCCACGGCGAGCAGGTCGTCGGCCGGAGCGATGCCGCCCTTGGCGCAGAGCTGCAGGGTGCGGCTCAGATCCGCCACGCCCTGGAAGTTGAGGCCACCCTCGGTGAGGCCATCGAGGGCCAGCAGCTCGGTGGTTTCAGCCAGCAGGCGCTGGCTCTCGGCCCGATCCGGCGCCAAGGGGAGCTGCAGGCAGAGGCTGCGGCCGGCGGTCGTGCCGGCGAAGCCAGCCACGTGCTCCCCCAGGCGTGCCCACTCCAGCAGCTCCAGCGTTTCGGCCTGGATGTCGTGCACAGCGCCTGCGCTCACACCCGACCAGTGGCAATCGGTGCGGCACCGATGTTGGAAGGCAGGCCCTCAGCGGGTTCGTAGAGCATCTCCAACCAGTTGCCCTCGGGATCCTGCATGTAGAAGGAGGCTGTTCCGTCGCGATGATCGTGCACGGGGCCGCAGCGGTGACCCGCCGCCACCAACTGGGCATGCACCTGGTCCACCTCGGCGCGCTGCTGGAAATGGAAGGCGAAGTGGGGCCCGGCTGCCTTGTAGTCGGGGCTGAGCAGGGCAATGCCCTCGCCGCTGTCAGGCCACTGGAGGTAAGCCCAGTCAGCCGCATCCCAGGTGAGGCGAAGGCCCAGGGAGCTGTAGAAGGCCTTGGCACGCTCCATGTCCTGGACGCGCAGAGCCACATGGCCCAGGCGATGGAGTGGCGGCGGGGTCATCAGCGCACTTGCTGTGTGGCGCCATTCTGGGACGACAGCCCATGAACCCATGCGCCGACGCCTGTTGCGTGCCGCCGCCGATCCCGAAGGCCAGGTGGGCCTGGCCCTGGCGGGCGTGGGCCTGCTCACGGCCGGCTGGTTCTGCTTCTGGCGCGTGCCCACGGAGGTGGTGGGCCGTGGTGTGCTGATCGTGCCGGGGGGAGCCACGGTGATGGATGCCCGCGCGCCGGGACAGATCCTGCGGATCCCTCTGCACGTTGGCGAACGGGTGCGGCGCGGCCAGCTACTGCTGGAGCTCTATCTGCCCACCCTGGCTCAGGAGTTGCGGCGCCAGGAGCGCGACCTGCGGGAGCTGATCCGGCTCAACGACGACCTCAACCGCCGCGATGGCCTGCGCCTGGCCTCGGCCCAGCGGGTCCGCGACACAGCGCTGGCCAAGCTGGCCAAGGATCTGGGCCGCTACCGGGGGCTGCGGGCCACCTACGACCAGAAGGTGAGCGATTTCCGCTATCTGGCCCGCCAGGAAGTGGTGGCGCCCCTGGCCCAGGAGGTGGTGTCCACCGAAGACCGGGCCACCCAGCTCGATGTGTCCGCAGAGGACTTAAAGATCCGCGAGAAGGAGGCCATCGACGCCTACCAGAAAGTGAAGCTGGAGGTGGAAACCAGCCAGCTGCAGCGCCGCTTCCGCATCGACGAGCTGCGCCGCTCCATCCAGGTGACCCGCACCCGCCTGCGCTACGACGGCACCCTGCTGGCCGAACGGGACGGCCAGATCCTGGACATTCAGGTGGTGCGAGGCCAGACGGTGAAGGCCGGCCAACGCCTGGGCACCCTCGGTGGCCCCAAGGCCGATGGCCTCCAGGCCGTGGCCTATTTCGCCCCTGCCGATGCACGCCGCCTACCCGAGGGGCTGCCGGTGGAGGTGGTGCCGGATTGGAATGAGCGCGCCCGCTTCGGCGGGATGCTGGGGGAAGTGGAGCGGGTCAGCCTGCTGCCCGCCACCCGTGAGGATGTGGACACCACCATGGGCAACCCCCAGCTGGCCGAATCCCTGGTGAAGGACGGCCCGGTGATGCGCGCCGAGATCAACCTGCGCCGCCAACCCATCCAGGGTGACGGCTACCGCTGGACCCTGTCCAAGGGCAGCACGGTGTTCCCGATCCGTGAGGGGCTCACCCTCAAGGCCCATGGCTATGTGGAGTGGCGCACGCCCTTGAGTTACGTGGTGCCGGCCCTGAGGGACCTCACCGGCAGCTACCGAACCCTGCGCCAGGAGCGCCAGGCCACCCCGCAACTGAAGCAACAATGACGATCTGGGACCGGCTCCACCCTCCCCTGCGGCGGGAACTGCCGTTTGTAGCCCTGCAGCTGGCGCTGCTGGTGGTGCTGCTGCACGCCAACGCGCCGGAGGTGTGGTTCTGGTTCGCGGCCCTGCTGGTGCTGCTGCTGTGGCGCAGCCTGGCCTGGCGCAACCGGCGGCTGGATCAGGGCAACACCAGCGGCAGCACCACCGACTGATCCGGCCGATCTGACACCGGCAGCAGTTCCCGCAGCAGGCGGGCATAGCTCACATTGGCCAGGGTGACCGCCTCAGCGCGGGCCTCCATCGCCTCGGTGAGCCGCCGGATGGTGTCGCTCACATCGGTGTAGTCCGCCAGGCCCAGCTGGTAGCGGGCCCGTACATCGCGGAAGGCCTCACGGGCGGCGCGATAGGCGGCGCGGGCCGCCAGGATCTGATCCAGCGATGCCGTGTGATCGAAGTAGGCGCTCTCCAGGCGCTGGCGAATGGCATTGCGCTCCCTGGCACTGGCCTGCTCCGTGCGCTGGGCCGCAGCACGGCTGGCGCTCACCTGGCCCGCGCTCACCCCACCATCAAACAGCTTCCAGTTCAGGCTGACACCGGCTGCCCAGTCGGCGCTGCCGGTGTTCACCTGGGGAATCACGGACTCCGAGCAGCAGCCTTCGAGCTGCACCACCGGGCGAGTTG
>JBIIQU010000222.1:0-3090 GCA_044341905.1 Vulcanococcus sp.
CGGGTGGAGAGCGCCAACGACTGCGCCGACTGCGCCGTGATCTGGCCGTTCACCTGCCCCCCACAACCCTGATCCCAGAACCTAGGGCTGGGATTCGCCGCCTAACGCGCGCGGCGGGCAGTTGCACGAGCGGGTCGGCCGCCATCCATAGGATCCACATCCAGAGCCTCTCTCGGTGCCATGGCCAGCCTCGGCGTGAACATTGATCACATCGCCAACGTGCGCCAGGCCCGCCGCACCGTGGAGCCGGATCCCGTGAGTTACGCCCTGCTGGCTGAACTGGGCGGCGCCGATGGCATCACCGTGCACCTGCGCGAAGACCGGCGCCATATCCAGGACAGGGATGTGCAGCTGCTGCGCCAGACGGTGCGCAGCCGACTCAACCTCGAGATGGCCGCCACCGCGGAGATGGAGGCCATCGCCCTGGACCTTCGGCCCGACATGGTGACCCTGGTGCCCGAAAAGCGCGAGGAGGTGACCACCGAAGGCGGCCTGGACGTGGCCGGCCAACAGCAGGCCCTCACCGGCCTGGTGGGTCGGCTGCAGGACGCCGGCATCGGCGTGAGCCTGTTCGTGGATGCCGATGCCGCCCAGCTGGAGGCCTGCCGGGCCACCGGGGCCCGCTGGGTGGAGCTGCACACCGGCACTTACGCCGAGGCGGACTGGCAGCACCAGCCCCTCGAGCTAGCCCGCCTCACCGAGGGCAGTTTCATCGCCCGCAGCCTCGGCCTGCGGGTGAACGCCGGCCATGGCCTCACCTACCAGAACGTGGAGCCGGTGGCCGCCATCGAAGGAATGGAAGAGCTCAACATCGGCCACACGATCGTGGCCAGAGCCCTGGCCGTGGGCCTGGAGCAGGCCGTTCGCCAGATGAAGGCGCTGGTTCAGAATCCCCGCCGGGACCCCCTGTTCGGCAACACCAGTTCATGACCCAGTACCACTTCGTAGCCGCCAGCGAGGCCTTCCTCACCGTGGAAGAACCCCTCGACGAAGTGCTCAAGGAGCGCGTTCGCAACTACGGCGAACAGGGCAAGGCCATCGACTTCTGGCTGGTGAAGCGCCCCGCCTTCCTGGAGGCTCCCGAACTCAGCGCGATCGGCGCCCAGGTGCCCCGCCCCGCCGCAGCGGTGGTGTCCACGGACGCCAAATTCATTGAATTCATGAAGCTGCGCCTCGAGTTCGTGGCCAAGGGCAGCTTTGAAGCACCCTCCGCCGGGATCCCCGACGCCCTTGCGAGCGCCGGCTGAGCTGGGCGCTCAGAACAGGCCGAGGAACTTTCTGCGGGGGGGCTCCCCATCAGAACCCTGGCCGGGATCGGCA
This sequence comes from Vulcanococcus sp., assembly GCA_044341905.1. Taxonomy (GTDB): domain Bacteria; phylum Cyanobacteriota; class Cyanobacteriia; order PCC-6307; family Cyanobiaceae; genus Vulcanococcus. Next base: position 1,321 of record JBIIQU010000222.1, read on the forward strand.
TCCTGCTGGTAGCGGGGCTTGGCATCACCGATGGTGAGCACCGCTTCCTTGTTCTTCCACCAGATCCAATCGCGGATCGGGGGCGTATTCACCAGATCCCTGCGGCTGAGCCCGAGCCCCAACTTGCTGGAGGCATCCAGGAGCACATCCACCATCGCGTCGCCGTCACGGCAGCGGGCCAGGGCTTCATTGGTGCGCTTAGCCCCGTCCAGGGCCTTCACCAGGGCCGCGACCCGCTGACCCACCGGCAGCGACTTGGGATCCATCACAGCGTGCAGCTCTGATCGGCAAGCTACCAGCGATTCAGGGGCTGACAGATCAGCCCGTGGACCACCAGAATGCTTTCAACGCGTCCTCTTCATGACGTCCGTCAGCAGTCGCTGCCATCACTGGGTGATTGGCGACGTCCATGGGTGCGCAGGCTCGCTCGAGCAGCTGTTGGAGCGGCTGCCCACGGGCGACCGCCTGCTGTTCTGCGGCGATGCCATCAACCGCGGGCCGGCCATCGCCAGCACCATGGCTCGGATCTGGGGCCTGGTGGAGCAGGGCCGGGCCGTGTGGCTGAAGGGCAACCACGAGGCCGACCTGGTGCAGGCCCTGCGGCGTGGCCCCTGGGGCGGCCAGCCGAGCCTGGCGGGCTGCGACACCTACCGCCATCTCGGCGATCAACTCTGCCGTCAGTGGTTGGAGCGACTCGACAACCTGCCGATGGCCTACTGGGGAGACGGCTGGGTGGCCACCCATGCCGGCTTTGATCCCACCACCTGGCAACCGGATCTCCGGGTGCGCATGGACTTCTGGCAGTACTACGACGGCCGCTTCGGCGACGTGGTGATCGGCCATACCCCCGGCCCCCATGTGCGCCATCTGCGCCACATCGTGATGGTGGACACGGGGGCTTGCTACGGCGGCGACCTCAGCGCCTACTGCCCGGAAACGGGCGCCGTGATCGCCGTTCCAGGGCTACGCCCAGAGTCGGCCGCCCCCCTACCGGGCCTGCGCATCCCCAGCCTGAGCCTCTGCTGACCCTTGCTCACGGTGTTCCGCAGCAACCGCGCCGAGGTCCTCGCCCGGGTGCTGGCAGCCAAGCTGCAGCTCGAGCCACCCGGCCCCTTTGAGCAGGCCCAGGTGATGGTGAACACCTGGCCCACCAGCCGCTGGCTGGGGGAACAGATCGCCCTGGGGGTGGGCGGCGAGGAGGGCACCGACGCCGGTGGCATCGCCGCCAATCTGCGCTTTCCCTTTCCCGGCAGCCACCTGCGGCAGCTGGTGGAGGGGTTGCTCGCGCTGCCGGACAACGCCGTGGTCCCGGGACCCGATCCCTGGCGAGCCAACCAACTGGTGTGGCCCCTGCTGGAGCTGCTGCCGGCGTTGGTGCAGCAACCGGAAGCCCTGCTGCTGCGCCGCTGGCTGGACCAACGGGGCCACGGAACAGGGGGCCAGCTGGCCCAGCTGGATCGGCCTCTGTGGCAGCTGGGGCGAGCCATCGCCGACGCCTTCGACGACTACACCCTGTACCGGCCGGCCATGGTGGCGGCCTGGTGCGCGGGCCAGCGCCTCGATGGCCACGGCCGGCCCCTGGCGGCGGATCAGCACTGGCAGCCCCTACTGCTGGCCCAGCTGGCTGAACGCCTGGCCACCCAGCCCTTCGGCCTGCGGGTGGCGGCGGTGATCGAACGGCTGCAGCAGTGGCCGAGGGGCAAGCCGCTGCCTGGCCTGGCGCTGGACCAACCCCTGCGCCTGTTCGGACTCAGCAGCATGGCGCCGATT
>JBIIQU010000223.1:0-3089 GCA_044341905.1 Vulcanococcus sp.
AACACGCCATCGGCGTTCCCCACGACGTGCCGGTGCTTGGCTACCGGGTGAACACCTGCGATCGCCTGCGGCTGTGGCGGGCCGATGCCAGTGAGAGCTTCGACTTCTACGCCTTCAACATCGGCGATTACTACGGCGCCGTTGAAGAAAAGGTGGGGTCTGAAACCCTCTCCAAGGTGCTCTACCCCAACGACGGCACCGACGAAGGCCGCCGGCTGCGGCTCAAGCAGCAGCACTTCTTCGTGAGCTGCTCCCTGCAGGACATGCTGCGCAGCCTCGAGCAGCGGGGCATTCCCGTGCAGGACTTCCCCGACCACTGGGCGGTGCAACTCAACGACACCCACCCCTCGATTGCCGTGGCCGAGCTGATGCGGCTGCTGCTCGACGACAAGCACCTGGAGTGGGATCAGGCCTGGGACATCACCTGCCGCTCCCTGGCCTACACGAACCACACCCTGCTGCCCGAGGCCCTGGAGAAGTGGGGGCTGCAGCTGTTCGGCTCGCTGCTGCCGCGCCACCTGGAGCTGATCTACGAGATCAACCGCCGCTTCCTGCAGACCGTGCGGCTGCGCTACCCGGGCAATGAGGAGATTCTGCGCAAGGTGTCGATCATTGATGAGGAGGGCAACAAGGCCGTGCGCATGGCCAACCTCGCCACCGTGGCCGCCCACCACGTGAATGGCGTGGCCGCCCTGCACAGCGAGCTGGTGAAAACCAAGCTGCTGCCGGAGTTTGCCGCCCTCTGGCCGGAGAAATTCACCAACGTGACCAACGGCGTGACCCCACGGCGCTGGATGGCCCTCTCCAATCCACCGCTGAAGGCGCTGCTGCGGGAAACCATTGGCGAAGGCTGGGTGGCCGATCTCGACCAGCTGCGCCAGCTGGAGCAATTCCAGGACGACGCCAGTTTCCTGGAGCGCTGGCAGCAGACCAAGCTGGCCAGCAAGCGCAAACTGGCCCACTACATCCACCGCCAGAGCGGGCTGCTTGTGGATCCCGCCTCCCTGTTCGACGTGCAGGTGAAGCGCATCCATGAATACAAGCGCCAGCACCTCAATGCCCTGCAGGTGGTGGCCCAGTACCTGCGCATCAAGAACGGCCAGGCCCAGGGCCTGGCGCCCCGCACCGTGATCTTCGGCGGCAAGGCAGCACCCGGCTATTACATGGCCAAGCTGATCATCCGCTTCATCAATGGCATCGCCGAAACGGTGAATGCCGATCCCGACATGGACGGCCGCCTGCGGGTGGTGTTCCTGGCGGATTACAACGTGAAGCTGGGGGAGCGGGTCTACCCCGCCTCCGATCTCTCCGAACAGATCTCCACCGCCGGCCTGGAAGCCTCCGGCACCGGCAACATGAAATTCGCCATGAACGGGGCCCTCACCATCGGCACCCTGGATGGCGCCAATGTGGAGATCCGCGAGCAGGTGGGGGCGGAGAACTTCTTCCTGTTCGGCAAGAACGAGAGCGAAATCGCCGCTCTCCATGCCGAGGGCTATCGGCCCTGGGAGCTCATCCCCACCATGCCGGAACTGGGGGAGGTGCTCAAACTGGTGGAGCAGGGCCATTTCAGTGGCGGCGATGGCGACCTGTTCCGGCCGCTGCTACAGAACCTCACCGGCCGCGATCCCTTCTGCGTGCTGCCCGACTTCGCCGATTACATGCGCGTGCAGGACTGCGTGAGCCGTGCCTGGGCCGACCGCACGGCCTGGAACCGCATGTCGCTGATTAACACAGCCCGCACCGGCTTCTTCTCCTCCGATCGCTCGATCAAGGAGTACGCCTCGCGCATCTGGAAGGCCGAGCCGTTCCCCGTGACCATCTCCTGCGAGTTGGACAGCTGAGTTCAGAGGCCATGACGGCTGCGGCAAACCTGGTGCTGGTGCTGAATGTGGGCAGCTCCAGCCTCAAGGCCGCCCTGATTGGCCCTGACCGGCCCTGGCAGGGGCAGCACAACCTGGCAGGAGCGCCCATCGAGGCCGCCTTGGAGCAGTGGTTGGCCCCCCAGCTGCAACCCTGGTGGCCCCGAATCCAGCTGGCCGGCCACCGGGTGGTGCATGGCGGCGCCCGCTTCACGGCCCCCACCCGGATCCACCCCGCCCTACTCCAGGAGCTGGAGGGCCTGGTGCCCCTGGCACCGCTGCACAACGGCCCAGCCCTGGCCGCCATCCGTTGGCTACTGGCCACCCGGCCGGAACTGCCCCAATGGGCCTGCTTCGACACCGCCTTTCACGCCAGCCTGCCGCCGGAGGCCTACACCTACGCCCTGCCTCGGGCCTGGCGTGCGCAGGGATTGCGCCGCTTTGGCTTCCACGGCCTGAACCATCAACACGTGGCAGAAACGGCCGCTGGCCGTTGGCGCGCCGCGGGCCGCAGCGGCCTGCCCCGCCTGATCAGCTGCCACCTGGGGGCGGGCTGCTCCCTGGCGGCCATCCGCGAGGGCCGCAGCATCGACACCACCATGGGCTTCACCCCCCTGGAGGGGCTGGTGATGGCGAGTCGGAGTGGCTCGGTGGATCCGGGGCTGCTGCTGGAGCTGCTGCGCCAGGGGCTCAGCGCCGATCAACTGCACCAGGCCCTCAGCCACGACAGCGGCCTGCGGGGCCTGTCGGGCCTCAGCGGCGACTGGCAGGAACTCCGCCGCGCTGCTGCCGCAGGCCATAACGACGCCCAGCTCGCCCTGGCGGTGTTCCAGCACCGCCTGCGGGCCGGCATCGGCGCCATGGCCGCCAGCCTGGGGGGCGTGGATCAGATCGCCCTGAGCGGTGGCATCGGCGCCCATGACCCCCAGCTGCTGGAGGAGCTGCGGGTTGCCCTGCAGTGGCTGGGGCCCTGCGAACTGCTCCAGGTTGCCGCCGATGAAGAGGGCATGGTGGCCCGCCAGTGCCTGCGGGCCAGCGCCAGCTAACTGCGATCGGGCAGATCGGGCGTCTGGTGTAGCAGGCGGTTGAGGCGCAGCCGATCGGCGTTGAGGGGATCGGGAGCCAGCTCTCCGGCCAGCTCGCGGAACTTCTGCTCCACGTCGTCCGGAACGCGCACATCAAAGATGCGCTCCATCAAGGCCTCGATCGAGAACAGGTGGGCGTTGA
>JBIIQU010000013.1:0-11091 GCA_044341905.1 Vulcanococcus sp.
CGGCTCGCTGCCCTGCGGGACCGACTCCTGACCGGGCTCGAGCAGCTCGGCGACATCCGCCTCAACGGCGCCGCCACCCCCCGGCTGGCCCACAACCTGAACGTGAGCGTGGGCGGCGTGAACGGCGCGGCCCTGCACAGCGCTCTGCGCCATCACCTGGCGGTGAGCGGCGGCTCCGCCTGCAGCAGCGGTTCGCCCTCCCATGTGCTCGCCGCCCTCGGCCTGAGCCGCTCCGAAGCCGAGGCCTCGATTCGCTTTGGCCTGGGGCGCGGAACCGACGCGGCAGAGATCGACCAGGCCATCGCGGCGGTGACGGAAGCCGTTACACGCCTGCGGGCCCCCAGAGGCTGAGGATCACAAAACCCACCACGCCGATCAGGGCCAACAGCACCTGGGCCAGCTTGCTCACGAGCATGCCGCTCACCACCGCCAACCCCACCACAACTGAACGGCGCAGCAGCTCGACACCGGCGCGGCGCCGCGCCCCCAGTTCCGCCAACAGTTCCCCCAAGGCGGCGCCCAGCAATGGCCCCACCAGAGCCCCCAGCAAGGGACCCCCCACGGGCAGGGCCGGCAGCAGCCCCACCAGGCCCAACACCAGGCCAGCGGCCGCGCCGACATAGGCCCAGCGGCTGGCCTGCAGCCGGGCGGCCCCCAACAGCACCCCCAGCAGATCAGCGCCCCAGCCCAGCAGCAGCAGCACCACTGCCAGCGCCAGGGTGGGCCAGCCCGCCGCGAAACCCACCACCCAGCACCAGAGCAGGGCGCCCACGGGCAACAGCACCAGGCCAGGCAGCACCGGGAACAGGGTGCCGGGGATGGCCAACACCTGGATCAGCAGGGCAGCCCACCAGGCCCAATCGCTGCTGCTCATCAAAACCTGACAACCCCCCTGGCAAAAACCGTGGCCATCGCTACGTTCTGACCAACTCGCCATGGATCATGGGCCTTCCCACCCCCGGCACCAACAACCTTCAAGTGTTGCGGGCCGTCGAAGACGGCTGGCACGCCTTCTGCCGTGCTCCCTGGGCCTTCCTGCTGTTCCAGGCCCTGGTGCTGGTGGTGATGGCTCCCTTCGCCGCCCTGCTGGTGGCTGGTGCCGTGCGCCTGAACGGGCCGGAACCTGCGGTTCTGCATCCCGTGGCCGCCGGCATCAGCCTGGTGGTGGGCCTCGTGGGCTATGTGGTGGTAGCCCTCTGGGCCGTGGTGGGCCTGAGCCGTGGGGCCTGGCTGAGCCTGGAGGGCACCAAACCCTCCTTCCGCCAATTCACCCGCTGGGATGGGGCCGCCAGTGGCCGCCTGCTGCTCTCGGCCATTCTCCTCGCCATCGTGGTGGGCCTCGTGGCCCTGATCGCTGGGTTGATCGGCACGGGCCTCGGCAACCTGAATGCAGCCCTCACCGCCCTGCCGGCGATTGTGTTCGGCATCTTCTACATCTGGTTCCTGATCACCCAGAAGTTCCTCATTCAGCTGTCCCTGTTCGGCGTGAAGCGTCCTGCGGAAACCCTGCAGGCCGGCCTGAAGGGCGTGAATCCCAGCTGGTGGATGGTGCTGTGGCTGGCCATCGTGGAAGCCATCATCCATGGCATCGCCGCCCTGTTCAGCTACGGCGGCCTGTTTGTGGTGGTGCCCGTGATGATCTGCATCAGCACCGCCGCCTACCGCCAGCTGTTTGGCAGCCAGGACCTCACTGGCTTGCTGTCCGCCTCCGAGGGCTGAGGCTCAGGGATCGCGCCGACGGGCGACTCGCCACTTGGCCGAACGGCTGCGGGGGTTGGAGCTTTCCTCCTCCTCCGTGGCTGTGAGCGGTTTGCGGGTGACGCGCTGCAGGCGGCCATCACCCACAAACGCGGTTTTGACCCGGCGATCCTCCAGGGAGTGGAAGCTGATCACGCCGAACAGGCCACCCGGCAGCAACCAATCGGGGGCCTGCGCCAGCAGGCGATCGAGCACGTCCAGCTCCTGATTCACGGCAATGCGCAGGGCCTGAAAGCTGCGGGTGGCTGGATGGATGCGGCCCCGCCGCGCCTTGGGCGGGTAACAACCGGCGATCACGTAGGCCAAGGCGGCGGTTCCACTGAAGGAACCCTGTTCGGCCAGGTGCTCCTTGATCTTGCGGGCGATGCGGCGCGAGAGCCGCTCCTCGCCATAGGCATAGATCAGATCCGCCAGAGCCGTTTCATCGAGGCGCTCGATCAACTGCGCCGCCGTTTCACCCGCCTCGGTGTTCATGCGCATGTCGAGCGGACCGTCGCTGCGGAAGCTGAAGCCCCGTGCCGCCACATCCAATTGGGGACTGCTGACCCCCAGATCAGCCAACACCGCCAGAGCGGGCTCCGGGGGGCAGTAATCAGCGAAGTTAGTGGCCACGATCGTGACCCGATCACCGAAGGGGGCCAGGCGTTCCGCGGCAGCGGCGCGGGCCGTGGGGTCCTGATCCAGACCCACCAGACGCAGCTGGGGATGGGCCTGCAGCAGCAAGGCGCTGTGGCCTCCGCCCCCCAGGGTGCAGTCGATCAGGAGGCCGCCTGCTGCCGGCAGCTCCTGGAAGCTGGCCAGCACCTGCTCCGCCAGCACCGGCACGTGATCGAAGACCTGCGCCAGGGACTGACAAAGCAACGGGCTCTTCCTTCCTAAGATCCCGGCATTCGATTCCTCAGGCCACGGCCCCATGACGCAGCTGGAAACGCGCACGGAGCCGATGGTGGTGAACTTCGGCCCCCATCACCCCTCCATGCACGGGGTGCTGCGGCTCGTGGTGACCCTCGACGGCGAGGACGTGGTGGACTGCGAGCCGGTGATCGGCTACCTCCACCGCGGCATGGAGAAGATCGCCGAAAACCGCACGAACGTGATGTTCGTGCCCTACGTGAGCCGCATGGACTATGCGGCCGGCATGTTCTACGAGGCGATCGTGGTGAACGCCCCGGAGCGCCTGGCCGATGTGCCGGTGCCCAAGCGGGCCAGCTACATCCGCGTGCTGATGCTGGAGCTCAACCGCATCGCCAACCACCTGCTCTGGCTTGGCCCCTTCCTGGCCGATGTGGGCGCCCAGACACCCTTTTTCTACATCTTCCGTGAGCGGGAGATGATCTACGACCTGTGGGAAGCGGCCACCGGCCAGCGGCTGATCAACAACAACTACTTCCGCATCGGCGGTGTGGCCGCCGACCTGCCCTATGGCTGGCTGGAGAAGTGCCTGGACTTCTGCGACTGGTTCGGCCCCAAGATCGATGAATACGAAAAGCTGATCACCAACAACCCGATCTTCCGGCGCCGGATCGAAGGGCTGGGCGTGATCAGCCGCGACATGGCGATCAACTGGAGCCTATCGGGCCCCATGCTGCGCGCCTCCGGCGTGCCCTGGGACCTGCGCAAAGTGGATCACTACGAGTGCTACGACGACTTCGACTGGGACGTGGCCTGGCGCACCGAGGGCGACTGCTACGCCCGCTACCAGGTGCGTATTCAGGAGATGCGTGAATCGCTGAAGATCCTGCGCCAGGCCTGCGCGATGATCCCCGGAGGCCCCACCGAGAACCTCGAAGCCCGTCGGATGGCCGAAGGCAAGGGGAGTGAATTCGCTGGCTTCGATTATCAGATCGTGGCTAAAAAGGTGGCTCCCACCTTCAAGATCCCCAGTGGCGAGCTCTACACGCGGCTCGAATCCGGCAAGGGCGAGATCGGCGTGTTCATCCAGGGCAACGACGACGTGACGCCCTGGCGCTTCAAGATCCGTGCCGCCGATTTCAACAACCTGCAGATCCTGCCCCACATTCTCAAGGGGGCCAAGGTGGCCGACATCATGGCCATCCTCGGCTCGATCGACGTGATCATGGGCTCAGTGGATCGCTGATCTGCTCCACGCATCCTTGAGGCTCTGAACCGCTTTCTGCGCCACATTCAGAACAGCGGTTTTCTGCTGCCTGGAGCCCTCACTGGCTATCTATGGCTCAAAGGGAGCCATCCGGCCTTACCGGGAATGACCTGCCCGCTTCGTGAGCTCACGGGGGTGCCCTGCCCCACGTGTTTCCTCACTCGGGCCACGGCGGCTGCGCTGAACGGGAATCTCGCCGATTCTCTGCAACTTCATGCCTTCGGTCCAATGGTGGCAGCAACTCTGATTTGGTGGAGCTTCAAGGCCCTGCAGCAAAGGCGACTGGTGCCCTACCCCTTGCCGGGGTGGCCCATCGGCTGGGGGGCCATCACCTTGCTGATCTATTGGCTGCTACGACTCTGGGTGACGTTCGGGAGCGGCCATCGCCATGCCCTTGGTTTCCCCATGGGATGAGCCGGGGATTGGATTCGGGGGTAGCACTAAGAGATGATTCCCTTGTGATAGGCGGCATTCTGGAGATAAAAGGCACTGACAGGCACCGCCACCAGCGCGCCCAGGCCGCAGGTGCACACCGAAGCCAGCACCACGACCAACCAAGTGACAAGTTCAAGCACTACGAAGCTGATGGAGTTCGGAGCGCGATACACCGCCTGAAACGAAGCCGCAAAAGCATCGGCAATGCCTTGGTCTGTCAGAAAGATTCTGTTTACATACACCGGCATCACGAGAGCAATTGCGATACCAGGAAGAATGCAGAAAAACAATCCGACAGTCGTGACCAAGGAGAAAAGGATGCCGGCGAGCAGATACCGCAAGGGGCGCTTCATCAAGCTCGCAAAAGCCACCTTCACAGGGACTGCCTCGCCTCCGTCATAGAACATGGCTGGCACGGCCACAAACAGCACGCCCACAAAGCTGGACAGGATCGAGAAAGGCAGCTGCCCCAACTGTCCGAGACCAGAGGCAATCGCTTCAGCATTGTCACTGGAGTTGGCAACCCCTAACCCGATCAGGGTGACGGCGCTGTACACGGCAAAACCCAGGCCTGCCAACACAGCCGTGACGACCCAGATCAGCAGAATCGTGGACAGATTGGCCACAAATGCCTCCCAAGCCTTATTGAGCGTGGGTTGTTCGTAAGCCTGGGTGGCAGCCATCGAGATGATGCAAGATGTGAAGCATGGTGGCAGTGAAGTGCCACCAGCACCATCGAGCGATGCACTCGGACAACTGGCTAGTGCTCTGCCGGACCGTGCGCTTCGGCGACACCGATGCCGCCGGCGTGATGCACTTCGCGCGGCTGCTGCAGTGGTGCCATGAGGCCTATGAGGAAAGCCTGGAGCGCTTCGGCATCCCTGCCGCCAGCCTCTTCCCCACCCCTGGCCAGAGCCCGGAGGTGGCGCTGCCGATCGTGCACTGCAGCGCAGACTTCCGCAGACCGCTGGTGTGCGGTGATCCCCTCGCCATCGCCCTCGACCCCCAGCGCCTGGACGCCAGCTGTTTCGAACTGCGCTACAGCTTCAGCAGCAACGGCACCGCGGTGGCCACAGGCCTGACCCGCCATCTCGCCATCAACAGTGGTAGCCGCCAGCGTTGCCCTCTGCCCGAGAGCATCAACCGCTGGCTGGAGGCCTCCAGCCTCACGGCGGGGATTCGGCCGCTCTAGGGCTCGCCGCCCAGGCACTCCAGCGACCTCGCTCCCACTTGCCCAGGGCCGTGGGGGCCAGATCCGGACAACGGAGCCAGCGCTGGGGCCGCTGACTGGGCGGCAGCTCACGGGCCAGCAGGGCCAGGCGCTCGCACAGGCCCTCCTCCCCCGGCCGCACCAGCGCCACCAACCGCTCCCCCCAGACGGCATCCCTGCAACCCACCAGCAACAGCGCCTCCAGGGGCAGGCCGTCCGCCTGGGCCAGCTGCCTCAGGCGCTGTTCCACCTGCTCGGGAAACACCGTCTCACCGCCAGTGTTGATCGCCCCATCCAGCCGCCCCAACAGCTGCACCCCCTCCGGCGGCAACGCTGCCCGATCACCGCTGGTCCACCAGCCCTGATCCAGGGGCAGGGGCCGCCACTGGCCCTCCTCCACAAACCCTGCCGCCAGGCTGCTGGCACGGATCTGCAGGGCGCCGCTGTGGGGGTCCAGCTGCAGCGCCCCGTGAGGCAGGGGCAGCCCGCACCCCGCCACGCCAGCCAGAAACTGCTCCGGTGGCAGGGCGCAGACCATGGCCCCGGTTTCCGTGCTGCCGTAGCAGGGCGACAACCGCAGGCCCTCCCGGCGGCCCTGCTCCGCCAGGCCTGGAGCCAGGCCCGCACCACCCACCCAGATCAGGGCAAAGCCCCGCAGCCAGGCCAGGCCGGCAGGGTGCTCGATCAGGCGCTGCAGCTGCAGAGGCACGAGCGAGAGCACGGCCCTGCGCCCAGCTGGCAGGGGCTGTTCAACCGCCAGGCGGGCGGGATCACGCATCACGGCGGCGGCCAAGCAGCGCAGCGGAGCTCCCCAGCGCCGGGCCCGCACTAAGGGCATCAGGCCACTGATGTGGTGCAGGGGCAAAGGGTTGAACAGCTCCACGGCCGTGGGATCCAGCCCACGCGTCAGCAACCAGTGCCACGTGGCGTCAGCGGCGGCCTCCAGGTGGGCCAGGGGCTGCAGACACCAGCGGCGGCGGCCCGAGCTGCCGCCCGTGCCCAACACCACCGCCGGCCCCCAGCCATCGGGGAGCTCGGTTGGCAGGGCCTCCTGCAGGATCTGGCGCTCCAGGGCCGCGGCCAGGGCCACGGTGTGGCCTCTGGACCAGTGGGCGTCGAGCTGCTGGGCCAGCAGAGCCGGATCGCCGTCGCTGCAGAGCAGCTGAACCGGACGGGTCATGCCGCCGCCTCCCACACCTGCTGAGGATCAGCGCTGAACAGGGCGCCCTGGGGCCGCCAGCCAGGGGCCAGACCTGGAGCGGTGGGGGTGGGCCCCTGGGCCTGCAGGGCCGCCAGGTGGGCCACCAACCGGCGGCCAATGCCCGTTTCCAGGGCCGTGCTCACCATCAGCTGGGGGGTTCCCGCCACCAGAGAGGCCAGCAGGGGCCGGGGGTCACCCTCCACGGCAGGGCGGCGCACCTGCCAACCGCTCCAGCCCTGCAGCATCAGCTCTGGGCGGACCCGCAGCGATTCATCGAGGGCGACGGGCAAATAGGACGCCAGGGCCTCCAGGCCCGCATGATCCGTGGGCGGCAGGGGCTGCTCCAGCCAATCCAGCCGCGGATCCTCCACCAGGAGGTCGGCCCACCAGCTGGCGGTGGCGCGGTCCCATCCGCCATTGGCATCCAGCCGCAGCCGTGACGATGGGGGCAACCCATCGAGCAGCTCCAGCAGCAGCCTGCGCTCCACGGCATCGTCTTCCGCCGCCACCTTCCACTTCACCACCAGGGGATGGCCGGCGGCCGAGGCTGAAGCCAGGGCCTGCTCCAGGGCTGGCAGCATCGCCTCACCAGCCGGTAGGAGATGGGCCGAGGGGGGCGCTGGCAACCAGCCACCGCTCGCCGCACTGCCCAGTCCATCCAGTTCCGCCAGGGCCATGCCACAGGCACAGGCCAGGGAGGCGGGCAAGCCCGCCAACCGCTGCTCCAACTCGGGCCGCTCGATGCAGCCGCCCAGGTGTTCGGGGTGAGGGGCCTCACCCACCAGGGGCGCCGCCTCCCCCCAGCCCACGCGGCCATCGCTGGCCTGCAGCCGCAGCAACCAGCCGCGCCGCTGCGCCAGGGCGCCATGGGCCGTGACCATGCTGCGCGGCAAGGCAAAGCTGAAGGGCCGCCAGGCCAGCTGCAAGGGGCCCTGGGCCATCACCGGCCGGCCAACAGCAGGGGGGCCATGGCCAGCCCCAGGGCCAAACCGAGACCATTAAGGGCCTGAAAACGCAGGGCCAGAAACTTGCTGCCGACAATGCGTTCGGGCTCCCGGTGGTGCTGGCGCAATAGGCGGATCAGGGCCTGGGCGGGCGGCAACCCGGCCACCCCCAGCAAGGCGGTGAGGGGCCACTGGCCCACCAGCACGGGGGCCCACTGCAAAGCCAGGCTGCCGGCCACAAACCAAGGCACGAGCGCCGCGGCCCGGGCGGTGCCCAGGCGCACCACGGGGGAGCGCTTGCCATGGGCCGCGTCCTCCTCCACCTGGTGGAAGTGGGAGCAGAACAACACCAGGGTGGTGGCCAGGGCGGGGCCACTGCCCAAGGCGATGGCCGTGCGCCAGGGCACACCCTCAGCAGCGGCCTCGGCTGCCGGCGCCAGAGCCAGCAGGCCAGCGGCGGTGGCCAAAGGCCCGAAGGCCAACCAGCAGAGGGGTTCGCCCAGGCCGCGATACCCAAGCCGGAACGGCGGCCCCTGGTAGGCGTAGCCGATGCCGCAGCAGGCCAGCACCAGGGCCAGCACCAGCGGGCTGCTACGCAGGGCTACCAGGGCCATCAGCCCCAGCCCCAGCAGCAGGGCCCCATTCGCCCAGACCATCACGCGATCGCGGCGGCCGGTGAGGTTCACCAGCGAGTGGGGCTTGCCGTGGGTGTCCACGCCCGTTTCGGCATCGAACACATCATTGGCCAGGTTTTCCCAGGCCAGCAGCAGCACCGCCGCGAGCAGGAACACCAGCAGCTGATCCAGCCGCACCGGCAGGCCCCCGCCGGCCCGCCAACCGGCCGCCAGCAGCACGGGCATCACCGCCACCGCATACATCGGCCACTTGATCGCCGCCTTCCACAGGCGGCGGCGCTCCGGGCCACCATCGGCGTGAAGGCTTGCGACGACCTGGGGCTCGGACGTGGGTGCCGGCAACGGGGGCTGGGGGAAGGCCCATACATTTGAGCAGCCGCTTCGGCCCGCCCCCGGTGCAGGCTCCACCCAGCGTCACAACCAGCTTCTCCGATCTGCTGGCTGCCGCGGCCCAGGGGGCCCGCCAGCTGGAGGGAGATGGCGTGTTGAGCCTGGCGTTACCGCTGCCAGGCCGCGACCCCATGGCGCTGCTGCCCCACCTGGGCGGGCTGGAGCGCTTCCGCTTCCTGTGGGACAGCGCACCGGGCCTCTGCCTGGCCGCCAGCGGCCGCACCAACAGCCTCGAGCTCAGTGGCCCGCGCCGCTTTGAGCTGGCCCAGCGCTTCAGCGCCGTGAGCCTCAACCGCCTGGCCGCACCCCAGGCCTGTCCGCCCCTGGCCCGGCCGCGGGTGCTCCTGGCCTTTTCCTTCTTTGACAGTCCCCTGCAGGAGGGCGAGGGCATGCCCGGCGTGCAGGCGGTGCTGCCCCGCTGGCAACTGAGCCGCCAGGGGCGTCACTGCTGGCTACGGCTGCAACGCAACCTGGGCGGCGATGTGACGGCCCGCTCCCTGGCGGAAGAACTGTGGGAGCAGGCCCGCCTGCTGGCCGCCCTGCCCGCCGATCCCAGCAGCGATCCTCACAGCAGTAGCCCGGCCATCACCACCAGTTCCCCCTGGCAGGAGGGGTATCGCTCAGCCGTGGAGCGGGGCCTGGAACTGGTGGAATCGGGATGCCTGCGCAAGTTGGTGCTGGCGGTGCGCCAGCAACTGCTGCTGGAGCGCCCCCTCGACCCCCTGCAACTGCTGGCCCATCTGCGCCAGCGCCAACCCGGCAGCTGCCGTTTCCTCTGGCAACAGGGCGATGGAGCCACCCTGGTGGGAGCCTCACCGGAACGGTTGCTCACCGTGCGCCAGGGCCAATTGCGCAGTGATGCGCTCGCCGGCACCGCCCCGATCGGCCCGGCCGCCGATCAACTCACCCGCTCCGACAAGGACCGCCGCGAGCACGAGCTGGTGGTGGAGGCCATCACCGAGGTGCTGCAGCAGGCCGGGCTGGACACCCGCCGCCCGCGCCACCCCCGACTGGCCCGCCATGGCCAACTGGTGCACCTCCACACCCCCATCACCGCCACCCTGGGGGAGCAACAACCGCTCGCCCTGGCCGGTGCCCTGCACCCCACCCCGGCGGTGGCAGGCCTGCCGCGGCGCGAAGCCATGGCCGCCCTGCGCAGCCTGGAGCCCTTCGAGCGCGGGTTCTACGCCGCCCCCATCGGCTGGATCGACAGCGCCGGTGATACCGAGTTGCGGGTGGCCATCCGCAGCGGCAGCCTGCGGGGCCAGCGCCTGGAGCTCACCGCCGGCGCCGGCCTGGTGCAGGGCTCGGTGCCCGAGCGAGAACTGCAGGAAGTGGCCCTCAAGCTGGGGGTGCTGCAGCAGCAGCTGAGCCTGCCGCTCAGGCCAGCAAGCGCTCCATCGTGAGGTCGGCCAGGCGGATGCCCCCCAGGCGCTCCACCTCCCGCACCCCCGTAGGGCTGGTGACGTTGATCTCGCTGAGCCGGCCATCGATCACATCGATGCCCACGAAAAACAGGCCCTCGGCCTGCAGGGCGGGGGCCAGTTCGGCGCAGATCTGCCGCTCCTGATCGGTGAGCTCGCTGGCCTCCGGCTCACCCCCCACCGCCAGGTTGCTGCGGAATTCACCGGCGGCCGGCTTGCGGTTCACCGCCCCAAGGGGCTCCCCATCCACCAGCAGGATGCGCTTGTCGCCGGCCGTCACAGCCGGCAGGAAGGCCTGCACCATCACCGGCAACTGCTGCTGGTTGGTCACCAGCTCCAACAGGGCCTTGAGGCCAGGCGCTCCCCCGTGGCTGCGCACCACCCCCTGGCCGGCCCGGCCGCCAAGGGGCTTGAGCACCACATCGCCATGGTTGACGGCGAAGGTTTCCAGCTGCTGGGCATCGCTGCTCACCAGGGTGGGCGCCATCAGGTGGCTCCAGCGCAGGGCTCCGAGCTTCTCGTTCCAGGCCCGCAGCGAGGCCGGACGATTGAGCACCCGCACCCCCAGGCGCTCGGCCAGCTCGAGCAGATGGGTGGCATAGAGATAGGCCTCATCCACCGGCGGGTCCTTGCGCATCCACACCCGGGGGAAGTGGGCCAGCGGCAGCCAGCGGGGATCACCTGCCTCAAACCAGGGGTCGGGCAGGTCCCAACCCGTGGCCGTTGGGGAGATCTCGGCCAGCCGCACGGGCTGGGCCAGCACCAGGGGTTCATGGGCCGGATCCCGGCCATGCACAGCCAACTGGGCCGGCGTGCACACCCACACCTGCTGGCCGGCCCGCTGGGCTGCCTGCATCAGGGCCACACTCGAATCCTTGGTGGGACGCAGCCGGGCGATCGGATCGACCACGAACAGCTGGGGCTCCCGCCCGGTGTCAATCGGCGTCAAGCTCAGGCCCCCAGCAGGGCGTCGAG
>JBIIQU010000224.1:0-3079 GCA_044341905.1 Vulcanococcus sp.
CGGATGCCATCGATGCCGACCCGGAGAAACCGGCTGGCCAATACAGCGCCTGGATGGTGTTCACCCAGAAGATCTGCATCAGCTTTGCCCTGTTCTTCTTCGGCAACCTGATGAGCCTCAGCGGCTATGTAGCCAGCCGCGGCATGGTGCAACCCGACAGCGCCCTGGTGGCGATTCGGCTGTGCATGGGCATCATTCCGGCCGTGCTGGTGGTGCTGGGCCTGGTGGTGATGCGCCATTGGCCGGAGAAGGGCCTGCACCTCCAGCACCAACCCCCTGTGAACTGATGCCACGTTCCGTTCCCCAATGGCTGCGGCCCCGCTGGCTCACGCGTCTCGGCGAGAGCGCCCTGATCGGTGGTCAGGCCGTGGCCGCCATCGCCCGCGGCCAGGTGGGCTTCACCGACCTGATGGCCGAACTGATGGAAGCCGGCCCGGGCAGTTTTCTGATCGTGCTGATCACCGGGCTGGCCGCCGGCACGGTGTTCAACATCCAAGTGGCCGCAGAGCTCAGTAAGCAGGGTGCCGGCGCCACCGTGGGCGGGATCCTGGCCCTGGGGCTCTCGCGCGAGATCGCGCCGATCCTCACCGCCACGCTGATGACCGGCAAGGTGGCCACCGCCTATGCCGCCCAGCTGGGCACCATGAAGGTGACCGAGCAGATCGACGCCATCACCATGCTGCGCACCGATCCGGTGCAGTACCTGGTGGTGCCGAGGGTGCTGGCGATGTTGATCATGACCCCGGTGCAGTGCCTCCTGTTCTTCTGGGTGGCGGTGTGGTCGGGTCAGCTGAGCAGCACCGCCCTCTACAACATTCCGCCCTCGGTGTTCTGGAACTCCGTGCGCACCTGGATGGAGCCCTCAGACCTGCCGGGCATGCTGGTGAAGGCCGTGGTGTTCGGCCTGCAGATCGCCGTGATTGCCTGCGGCTGGGGGCTCACCACCCGGGGCGGTCCCAAGGAGGTGGGCACCAGCACCACGGGGGCTGTGGTGATGATTCTGGTGACCGTGTCCCTCATGGATGTGGTGCTCACCCAACTGCTCTTTGGCGACTGACCATGACACCGGCCGAACCGCTGCCCAACCCCAACGACGGCGTGATCCTGGCGCCGCGGCCCTGGGTCCCCCTGGGGGTGGTGGCCCTGGGCCTCGCCTGCCTGGCGTTCAATCCCTGGGCGGCCCTGGTGGTGAGCCTGTTCGGCCTGGTGCTGCTGCTGCAGAGCCAGCTGCTGCGCCTGCAATTCGCCAGCACTGAACTGCTGGTGTGGCGGGGCACCAGCGTGCTGCGGCGCTTCCCCTACAGCGAGTGGCTGGGCTGGAAGCTGTTCTGGCAGCCGGTGCCGGTGCTGTTCTATTTCCGCGAACAGCGCAGCATCCACCTGTTGCCGGTGTTGTTTGATGCCACCACCCTGCGCGAACAGCTCAACCAACACCTGAGCCATCTGCCATGAGCGACACCCCCATCGCCCCCACCCCGGAGCCCTCGAGCGAGGCCACCGCTCCCTGGATCAACCTGGCCCTCAGCGAGCTGCGCCAGAAGCGCTCGGCGCTGGAAGAGGAGATCCAGGAGCTGGAGCGGCGGCGCACCCAACTGCAGCAGGAGATCACCAGCACGTTCGCCGGGCAGTCGGATGCCATCGCCCGCCGGCTCAAGGGCTTCCAGGACTACCTGGTGGGAGCGTTGCAGGAACTGGCGGTGTCCGCCGAGCAGATGGAACTGGTGGTGCAGCCGCTGGTGGTGCAGCCCTCGCCCCTGGATCAGGCGGCCGCTGCAGCACCTGCTGAGGCCGGAGCCGGCATGGGCGCCCCTGCCGCAGCCGGGCTGTTCAGCCAGGACGACGACCTGATCCGCGCCCGCCTGGCGGAGTTCCAGGGCCAGCCCGACTTCTACGCCGATCCCTGGAAGCTGCGCCGCAGCCTGGAGCCCTCGGCAGCGGCCCTGCTGGAGGACTGGTTCCTGAGCCAGGCGGGGCGAGGCGCCCAGCCCAGCACCGGCAGCCGCAACCGCAATGCCCTGGTGACCGCCGCCGCCATCGCCATCCTCGGGGAGCTCTATGGCGAGCGCTTCCAGACCCTGGTGCTGGCGGGGCAACCCGAGCGGCTGGGGGAATGGCGCCGCGGCCTGCAGGACTGCCTGGGCCTCAACCGTGAAGACTTCGGCCCCAACAGTGGCGTGGTGCTGTTTGAGCGGGCCGACGCCCTGATCGAGCGGGCTGATCGCCTCGAGGAACGGGGCGAACTGCCCTTCATCGTGGTGGATGCCGCCGAGCAAGTGGTGGATGTGCCAGTGCTGCAATTCCCCGTGTGGCTGGCCTTCGCCGCTGCCCCATCCGAACTCGCCCTGGAGGACGACCTGCTGTGATCCTGATTCTCTGCACCCTGCTGGCGGGCTATCTGCTGGGCTCGATCCCCAGTGGCTATCTGGCGGGCCGCTGGCTCCGGGGCGTTGACATCCGCAGCCTGGGGTCCGGCTCCACTGGGGCCACCAATGTGCTGCGTCAGTTCGGCAAAGCCCCGGCCCTGGTGGTGTTTCTAGTGGATGTGCTCAAGGGCACCGCCGCGGTGCTGCTGGCCAAGGCCCTGCTGCAACCCCTGGCGATCACCCCCACCAGCGACTGGTGGGTGGTGGCCACCGGCCTGGCCGGCCTGGCGGGTCACATCTGGCCGGTGTGGCTGGGGGGCCGCGGTGGCAAGGCTGTGGCCACGGGCCTGGGCATGCTGCTGGGCCTCACCTGGCCCGTGGGCCTGGCCTGCTTCGGCATCTTCCTGGCGGTGATCAGCCTCAGCCGGATCGTGTCGCTCTCCAGCGTGATCGCCGCCCTCAGCCTGCCGCTGCTGATGCTGGGCTCCTTTGCCAGCAGCGGCACCGGCCTGCGCCCGGCCTACCTCGCCCTGGCCCTCGTGGCCGCGGTGCTGGTGATCTGGCGCCACCGCAGCAACATCGAACGCCTGCTGGCCGGCACCGAACCCAGGCTGGGCCAGAAGAAACTGGAAGGCTGAGACCTCAGGCCAGCTGGCGGCTGCGCTCCGCCGCCGCCAGCACCGCCTCGAGCAAGGCGGACCGCAAGCCGGCCCTCT
>JBIIQU010000225.1:0-3065 GCA_044341905.1 Vulcanococcus sp.
CCTGCTGGATACCGCCTTCTCGGTGATCTACATCGTGGTGATGGTGCTCTACAGCTGGCTGCTCACCCTGATCGCCCTGTGCGTGTTGCCGATTCAGATCGGCCTCACGGTGATCGGTGCACCGCTATTTCGCCGCCAATACCGCGATACGGCTCAGGAAAATGCCCGAACCCAGAGCCATCTCGTGGAAGTGCTCACCGGCATCCAAACGGTGAAGGCCCAGAACGTGGAGATGATCAGCCGCTGGAAGTGGCAGAGCCTCTACAGCAACTACATCGCCCGATCGTTCGAGAAAACGATCACCGGTACGGCGATCAGCGAAACCTCCCAGGTGCTGCAGAAGCTCTCCCAGCTGTTGGTGCTCTGGGTGGGCGCCACCTTGGTGCTCAAGGGCGAGATGAGCCTGGGCCAGCTGATCGCCTTCCGGATCATTGCTGGCTACGTCACCCAGCCTCTGCTGCGCCTCTCCTCGATCTGGCAGAACATCCAGGAACTGAAGGTGTCGTTTGAGCGCCTGGCCGATGTGGTGGATACCCCGGAGGAGTCCGATGAGGCCGACAAGGGCAAGATCCCGCTGCCGCCCATCGACGGTGAGGTGCGTTTCGACCAGGTGTGCTTCTCCTTTCAGCAGGGCGGGCCGCTCACCCTCAATCACATCGACCTCACCATTCCCGCTGGCACCTTCGTGGGCGTGGTGGGCCAGAGCGGCAGCGGCAAGAGCACCCTCACCAAGATGCTTTCCCGGCTCTATGCCCCTAGCAGCGGTCGCATCTTCGTGGATGGCTACGACATCGACAAGGTGGAGCTCTATTCCCTGCGCCGCCAGATCGGCATCGTGCCCCAGGAGCCGCTGCTGTTCACCGGTTCGGTGGCTGAAAACATCGCCCTCACCGATCCCGATGCCACCAGTGAGGCGATCGTGGAGGCCGCGCGCCTCGCCTGCGCCCATGACTTCATCATGGAGCTGCCCGGGGGCTACAGCGCCAACGTGGGCGAGCGCGGCGCGAATCTCTCCGGTGGCCAGCGCCAGCGTTTGGCCCTGGCCCGCACCCTGCTCTCACGCCCGAGGCTGCTAGTGCTCGATGAGGCCACCAGCGCCCTCGACTACGACACCGAGCGCCGGGTGTGCGACAACCTGGTCGATAACCTTCAGCACTGCACGGTGTTCTTCATCACGCACCGCCTGTCCACGATCCGTAGGGCTGATCAGATCGTGATGTTGCATGACGGAGCCATCGCCGAGGTGGGCACTCACGATGACTTGATCGAGCGGCGTGGCCGCTATTACGCCCTCTACCGCCAACAGGAGTCCGTCTGATGTCTCGCTCGTCGAACCCCGTTGGGGCACTTGTGCGTGCTGCCCAGAACGCCCTCGAGCGGCGTGTTCAGACCAATCGGGAGGAGCTTGGATTGCAGCAGTCGCGCTTTCTGATCCGCACAATCATCTGGGTGCTGCTGGGTACTACTGGCGCGGCAGTGGCCTGGTTGGCTCTTGCGAAAACCGATGAGGTGGTGGTTGCCCCAGGCAAGTTGGAGCCTGTGGGTGATGTGAAAACGGTGCAGATGCCTGTGGGTGGCGTGCTCGATCAGATGCTCGTGAAGGATGGGCAGCGGGTGAAGAAAGGTCAGATCCTGCTGCGCCTCGACAGCGAGGCCACGGTTGATCGGGAGATCAGTATCCGCCAGGGCATCGCTGCCAAGCAGCAGCAGTTTCAGCTCAAGCTGGTGGAGCTGCGCCGGTATCAAACACTCAACGATACTGAGCAGCAGGTGCTGCAGCGAAATCTGGAACTCGAGAAGCAGATCCTGTTGCGGCTCGAGTCCCTACAGAAATCGGGTGCCACGGCCGAATTGCAGTATCTCCAGCAGCGTAACAAGGTGCGTGAGATCGAGGGAGAAATCACAAAAACCCAGGTGGATCGACTGCGACAGATCGCGATCCTTGAGCAGGCTGTTCAGCAGCTGCAGGGTGAGCTTGCCGACTTGCGCAGCAAGCTCACGGAGTTGTCTGTGAACATCCGTTACCAGGATCTTCGCTCCCCTGTTGATGGAGTGGTATTTGATCTCAAGCCCAAAGGCCCTGGTTTTGTGGCGCAAACCAGTGAGCCGGTGATGAAGATTGTGCCGTTCTCCGCCCTTCAGGCGAAGGTTGAAATCGAGAGCTCTGATATCGGCTTTGTGCGTTTGGGTAGGCCTGCTGATATCTCGATTGATTCATTTCCTTCCACTGACTTCGGCGTTTTGCAGGGCACCCTCAGTGGCATTGGCTCTGATGCCCTCCCGCCCGATGAGCTCAAACAGGTTTATCGATTCCCCGCCACGGTGAAGCTGAACTCCCAGCAGTTCCGCCTCAAGAGCGGGCAGGTGTTGCCGTTGCAGGTGGGGATGTCGCTCACGGCCAACATCAAGCTTCGCAAGGTGAGCTACCTTCAACTTTTGCTTGGCTCCTTCCAGGACAAGGCCAAGGCGCTTCGCGAGATCTAGCGCAGTTGTGTGGGTTGCAACTCTCAGGTGAGGCTGAGGTTCCTGAAGCCCACTACGAGGTCGTCATAGTCGCCGTCTCCGCCGCCTAGTTGATCTTCAAGTCCAAAGATGTTATTTCCGAAGACGCGGAAGTGCGATAGTCCGTCTGGGTTGGCCTGAGCAAAAGCGAAATATGTGTATGAAGAGCCTCCGGCCTGCACCACCGCAAATGGCGCCAAAATAGTGAGTGCATCACCGTTTAGGCTGAAGTCTGAAACAGAGCTTGTTTCGTCTGCGATTTTCAGATCGCTGAGTCTGCCCACGGATTGGGCCAGAGCTGCTGTGGCATAGCCAGCTTCTCCGGGGAGAATGAGGTTGCCTGAGACTGAATCATGAACTGCACCAGCGCTATTCTCTACTCGATAGAAGCCGCCATCGGTATTGAAGCTCGCCTCCCTCGCCAGAACTACTTGGCCTGTCAAGGTATCGGTTGACTTCAAGCCAGAAAGATTGAAGAGTGGTGCGTTTTTCTGGTCGCGGGCGATGAAGGCGGCTAGACCAGCGGCATCGCCTGTGGTTTGCCCTACCAAGCGCACCACCAT
>JBIIQU010000227.1:0-3055 GCA_044341905.1 Vulcanococcus sp.
TCGCATCCGCGGGATACACCAGACTCACCTTGACGGGATTGTTTTGGCCCGGTTTGAGGTTCAGGGAGGCCAAGGAGAGGCTCTCGCCGGATTTCATGCCCACATGCACCTCTTGATAGCCCTCGTCGCTGGCGACGCCGATCGAGCCGCGAAAGGCGACAAAGGGACGTCCACCGTTGGGGGTGGGATGGCTCAGCACGAGCTGGTGGGGGCCGGCCCCGGAGAGGTTCAGGGTCACGTCAAAGCGGACTCCGTAGGTGCCGATGTTGTTGACGGATGAATCGAGCATGCGACTGGCCAGCTGATTCACCTGCAGCTCTCCCGTGCCGAAGTTGTGCCGGTTGGTGCTGGTCAGGGGCACATGGAGTGCCCCCTGGCTGAGGTCGTGGTTGAGGTTGGCCTCGTAGGCATCACCAAGGGCCACGCCGGCAACCCTGGAAAACACCGTGCCGTTCTGGATTTGCCCCACCCGGTTCAGGTAGATCCGGCCAGGGGCCAACTGGCCACGATCCATCACCGCGATGATGTCCTGGTCGCTCTTGGGGTCTTCAGCAGCAACCACGGCCATCTGAAATGGGCCGTCGCTGCTCCCCTTCAACAATCCATTGGCGATGCCGCGGGCAGGCAACTGCGTGCTGAACAACACGGTGCGGCTACGGGGGGGAATGGTGATGGTGTCGGAGAGCTTGTAGTCGAGCTTCCCCCGCAACATCTGCACGGCCGTGGCGTCACCGGGTCCGGTGTTCCAGGGTCTCGCCCCGAGAGGCTTCACGCCCATCAGGTAATTGGGCAGGTAGGGAGCTTCAAAGCTGTTGCGCACCGCCCCCTGCTGGAATCGGATGTGCACGGGTCGATCCCCAGGGTTGATCAGGATCGTGGCAAGGGTCAGCTGGCCCCTCGGACCGCTGCCTCTGCCCATCCGGCTGCGGTCTTCCGGGTAGTACTTGTGATGCACATGCAAGCCGAACTCGCCGTTGAAGGTGTATGTGGCATTGGCCAGGGGCTGGCTGGTCTCTGCCGCCAGGGCTGATCCAGGCGTAGTGCTGACCAGGATCCCCGGCCCGTGCACCTCCTCGGGCTGGTTGGAATGCAGCACCGGCACGTTGTTGAAGTTGCCTTTGAGCGGGCGGGCTGCCTGTCCGGCCATCAGGGCGACGTAGGCACGCGCCGGAACGCCCGCCAGAATGACGCCACCCACCAACGCGAGCATCAAGGGCCTCATCAGACCTGTGGGACCAACTGCTCTCAAGATGGGAATGAAAATGGGGGGTGGTGAGATCAGGCTGGAATTGCTTCAGCTCCTGATGGACCTGGTGGCGATGCCAACCCTGACGGATCCTGACGATCACGGGCTGGCCATGGATCAAGGCCGCAGGTGGCCTTAGACCGATTGACAACATCGCGGCCAGGAGAGTCTGGCCGCTAGAACAGCGACTTGCCGACATTTTCCCATGCTCCCGCCATTCTTTTGCTGTGGAGAGGGCGGAACCGCTGAGCAGTTCCGCCGTCGTCACCAGGAGCGCAAGCTGCAAACCCTCAGCTTCTGGCGCGATGGCCTCGAGCGTCAGCTGGCCGCGATCAACGCCGCCATCAGCACGCTGCAGAGGCAGATGGGGGAGACAGCAGAGTCCTGAGTTCCGCCAGGCCCCGGTGCAGGTGGCGATGCACGGTGCTGGGGCTCACCTGCCACTGCCCCGCCACCTGACGCAGGCTGTGTCCCCCCATCACCACCTCCTGAACGGCTCGGCGTGCCTGCTGATCCAGGTGCTTGACGGCCTGCAGAAGCTCCTCGTACTGCCGTTCACGACAGAAAGGCGTGCCTGGGGCGACCAGGTCTGAGGCGTCATCGAGTGACACCATCCGAGCCTTCGGCATCTGAAGCTGCTGGTGCCACCGCTGCAGGCTGAGGCCACAGGCAGCAATGAGCTCGTTGTCCCTCGGTTCGCGGCCCAGCTCGATCACCAGCCTTTGGCGCTGCTGGCTCAGCTGATGGGTCAACTCCTGCTGGCGCCTCGGCTGGCGGATGGCGGGGGCCAGATCCCGGAGGTAATGCAGGATGGCGCCGCGGATGTGGGGTCGGGCAAACACGGCGAAGGGCACCTGCTCGGCACTGCGGTAGCGCTCGGCGGCTCGGATCAGGCCAAGCAGTCCCACCTGAGTGAGATCCTCCCTGGATTCAGGGCAGACCTGGGCGTAGTGGCGGGCGATGGGTTGGACGAGGTGCAGGTAGGTCTCGATGCGGGCATTGCGCCGTTGGACCGTGGACTGGCTGGACGTCATAGCCGTGGATGACAGAGGGTTGTAGAGCGGGAACCGTGAACCGACTCCCTTCACCACAAAGCCAGCCTCTGGATGCTCACGGCATCCGTGAAATTACGGAACGTCTGTTGCCACCGCCCCCAGTAGCGCCAGCGGGCCATGCCGCTCCAGCCAATCCTGGTCGGAGTGTTCGGTGAGCAACAGGGAGCCGGCGAAGCCCAGGGCATTGACGCTGAAACCAGCCCAGTGCTCTCGCGTCCGCCGGACGGTCATGAACCACTGGTCATCGAAGAGCAGGTTGTAGGGCTGCCGTGGAGCGGGGTCCTGCTGCGGGGTTCCAAGCTCGAGCGCGGCGCTGTGGCGGTGATAAAGCCTCGCCAGTTCTGCGGCCGCAGCGTTCACGCCTGCTGTGGCCTGCAGCCGAGGGCTGACGCTGTAACGCCATGGCCAGGGGGGCTGCTCGCCCCGCAACTGGGCCTGGATGCTGGGGGCCAGCGGGCAGCTCACAGCACCGTCGCGTCGCGGCAGCAATTGCAGGTGGCGATGGGGCTGACTGGCCCCAGCCGCGGCACAACTGTTGAAAAACCACAGCCCGCCCGTGTCCGCACCCACCTGGGCGACGGCCCGCCAGTCGGAGCTGCTGAGCCACCCGGCCTGGGGTTGCCACTGTTGGCTGATCAGCAGGATGTGCCCCTCCTGGACGGGGTACTTATTCAGCAGGGCCAGGTGGGTCGAGCCCAGGCGCTGCACTTCCAGCTCGGGATCCCAGGGCAGGAAGGGATTCGGCTTGGGGCCC
>JBIIQU010000226.1:0-3055 GCA_044341905.1 Vulcanococcus sp.
GCCCGGCTGGGCGGGCAGCAGGGCGGCATCGTGCAGCACGCCATCGCTGGGGCCCAGGATCGGCAGCAGCAGCTCGCGGATCAGCTGCTGGCTGAGGCGTCCGCCGCCGCCGTGGCCCAGCTGGATTGTGTCCCCATCGCCGTTGCTCCAGGTCATGGCTCAGCGCTGGTAGCGGTAGTAGGCGGCACAGGCGCCTTCGCTGGACACCATCGGTGCCCCCAGCGGTTGTTCGGGGGTGCAGGGCCGGCGGAAGTGGGGGCAGGCGCTGGGGCGGGCCAGGCCCTGCAGCACCAGGCCGCTGATACAGCCTTGGCCCTGCTCCGCTGCGGCTGGAGCGGTGATTGGCGGGGCCACCCGCCGCTCCACCGCTAGGGCGGCGAAGGGCTCCCGCAGGGCCAGGCCGCCCCCTGGGATCCAGCCCAGGCCGCGCCACTGGCAATCGATCCGTTCGAACACCTGCTGGATCAGGGCCTGGGCGGCGCGGTTGCCCTGGTTGGCGGCGGCCCGGCGGTAGCTGTTCTCCACCCGGTGCTCGCCCCGCTCCAGCTGGTCCACGGCCTGCAGGATTCCCTGCAGCAGCTCCACGGCGGTGAAGCCCGTCACCACAATCGGGCGCTGGTGCTGGGCGGCCAGCAGGTCGTACTCCGCTTGGCCCATCACGGCGCAGACGTTGCCCGCCGCCAGCAGGCCCTGCACCTGGCAGCGGGGGGCGTTCAGCATCGCGTGCAGCACCGGGGGCACCCGCACGTGGCACACCAGCAGGGCCAGGTTGGGGACCCCCTCCAGCAGGGCTCGCCTGGCCAGCAGGGCCGTGGCGGGAGCGGTGGTTTCGAAGCCAACGGCCAGGAACACCACCAGCCGATCGGGATGCCGTTGGGCCACGGTGAGAACGTCGAGGGGGCTGTACACCACCCGCACATCGCCGCCCTCGGCCCGCACCGCCAACAGGTTGCGGCCCTGGCTGCCCGGTACCCGCAGCATGTCGCCGAAGGAGCAGAGGATCACCTCGGGCCGGGCCGCCAGCTCCAGGGCCTGGTCGATCCGCTCGCTGGCGGTGACGCATACCGGGCAGCCGGGGCCATGGATCAGGCGGATCTCGGCGGGCAGCAGCTGGTCGATGCCGTGGCGCAGCAGGGCGTGGGTCTGGCCGCCGCACACCTCCATCAGGGTCCAGGGCCGGGTGCAACGGTGCCGGATCTCCGCCAGCAACTGCTCAGGACTGGCAGTGGAGCCCGGAGCGCTCACCACGATGGCTGCCCATAGCTGCTCAGGGCCCGCAGATACTGGGCGCGCTCCAACACCTCCGGATCGGGGCAGCGGGCCTGGCTGAGGCAACCGCGCAGCTCGTCGACCCTGGCGCCCTCGTGCTGCTCCAGCCATGTGATCAGCTCCGCCTTGATCTGCAGCAGCTGGCCGGGCCCATGGCGCAACAGCGCCGCCACCACCTGGGTGATCTGCGCCCCCACCATCAGCATCCGCACCGCGTCGGCACCGGAGCCAATGCCGCCGCTGGCCGCCAGATCCAGGGGCAGGCGCCCGTGCAACAGGCCGATCCAGCGCAGCGGCAGCCGCTGGTCGATGGCGCTGCTCAGCTCCAGGTGCGCCACGGTGTCGAGGGTCTCGATGTCGACATCGGGTTGGTAAAAGCGGTTGAACAGCACCAGCCCCGCGGCTCCGGCCTCCGCGCACTGGCGGGCCATGTGGCCAAGGCTTGTGTACCAGGGGCTGAGCTTCACCGCCACCGGCAGGGTCACCGCGGCGCACACCTCTCGCACCACCGCCAGTTGTTCCGCCTCGATCTCGGCGCCACTGCGGAGGCCATCGCTCGGCACGGCGTAGAGATTGAGCTCGATGGCATCGGCGCCGGCCGCCGCCACGGCAGCAGCGGCGTTGCGCCAGTGGCCGGGGTGGGTGCCATTG
Source organism: Vulcanococcus sp. (assembly GCA_044341905.1). Taxonomy (GTDB): domain Bacteria; phylum Cyanobacteriota; class Cyanobacteriia; order PCC-6307; family Cyanobiaceae; genus Vulcanococcus. Next base: position 1,921 of record JBIIQU010000226.1, read on the forward strand.
AGGCTGGCGATCACGGGGATCGAGAGGCGTTGGCGCGCTTCGCGGATCTCGGCCAGATAGCCATCGAGGCCCAGGTGCACCGGTTCCGTGGCCGGTAGGTAGCTGAGTGCTTCGCCATAGCTCTCGGTGCCCTGCCGATGGTGGTGCTCCCACTCCTGCCAGTCGCGCTCGATCTGCTCGAGGAACAGCGAGTGCAGCACGATCGCGGCGGCACCCTCGCGCTCCAGCTGCTCCAGCCGCGCTGGATCGGAGCTCAGGGGCGCGGCGGCACCCACCACCAGGGGGGAGCTGAGCTCCAGGCCCAGGTAGGTGGTGGCCAGTGGATTGCTCATGGCTTGGGGCCCTCGCCCGCCAGTCGCTGGTAGAGATCCCAGCGGTGATCAAGGTCGTGCTGGGCTTCCTTGGCGAGGGCCCGGGCCTGCTCGGGGTGGCTGTAGCGGAGCATGCGGAAGCGGTTCTCGCTGGCCATGGCCTCCGCCAGGGGAAGGCTGGGTGTGCGGGAATCCACCACCAGGGGCGCCAGGCCCTGCCTCTTGCGGCGGGGGTCGTGGCGATACAGAAGCCAGCGGCCGGAGTCCACCGCCTGTTTCTGGTGGGCCATGCCCTTGGCCATGGTGATCCCGTGGGCGATGCAGTGGGAGTAGGCCAGGATCAACGAGGGCCCCGGGAAGGATTCGGCCTCCAGAAAGGCCCGCAGGGTGTGCTCGTCGCGGGCTCCCATCGCCACGCTCGCCACATACACCTCGCCGTAGGTCATCGCCATCAGGCCCAGGTCTTTCTTCGCGGTGCTCTTGCCGGCGCTGGCGAACTTGGCCACGGCTCCCCTGGGGGTCGACTTCGACATCTGGCCGCCGGTGTTGGAGTACACCTCGGTGTCGAGCACCAGCAGGTTCACGTCGTGGCCTGTGGCGACCAGGTGGTCGATGCCGCCGAAGCCGATGTCGTAGGCCCAGCCGTCGCCACCCACGATCCAGATGCTGCGTTTCACCAGGTCGTCGGCCAGCTGGAGCAGTTCGGCTGCCGCCTCCCCCCCATCAGCCCCGCTCCAGGCCTCGAGCCGTTGCTTCAGCAGCCCCACCCGCAGGCGCTGCTCGTGGATGCCGGCCTCATCGCTCTGGTCGGCCTCCTGCAGCCC
>JBIIQU010000228.1:0-3051 GCA_044341905.1 Vulcanococcus sp.
GTAGTTGATGGGGCTCAGCTCAGCCGGCCTCAGCCGACGCACGTTCCACTGATGCAGGTATTCGTGGGCCACCAACTGCAGGAACTTGCGGTAGCCATTGGGTTTCTGCAGAGCCCGCCGGCCGTACACCAGAACCGTGCTGTGGTCGTGCTCCAGGCCGCCATAGCCCTCATCCACGAGGTGCAGCACAAACAGATAGCCGTGGCAGGGCGGAGCCTCCACAGCCATGAGGCGACAGCAGGCGCTGCACACCTGGGCCACATCGTCCAGGAGGCTGGGGAACTGCTGCAGCAGCCAGTCGCCGGCGCCAGGGGCACCGCCCCAGGTGACCCAGCGATGCTCAACGCCGCCCACGGCAAAGCGGTGCTCCCGGTGGGGGCCCAGCTCCACGGGGCTATCCACCAGCTGGTCAAAACTCGTGGCGATCCAGCTGCCATCGCTCTGCTGGGGCAAGGGCACAAAGGCCTGCCAACGGGGCGGCAAGGAGCAGCTGAGCCGATGCTCGGTCCAGCGCTCGCCTTCCACCTCCAACACCACGGCGGCCAGGGCCAGAAAGCCGTGATCGGCATCCAGATGGCAGGTGCGCACCGACAGGTCCGTGGCCATCACCCGGTAGCGGATCACCAGATCTCCGGCCTGGGGATCGGGCTCCACCAGCCAACAGGCCGGTTCAAGGCGCCGGCAGGGGAGCAAGCGACCCTGCTGCTCCACGCTGAGCCCCTCGAGGTGACGCACGTAGTCCCGCATCAGATAGGAGCCTGGCGTCCAGCCCGGCAGCCGCAGGCGCATCAACCGCTGGTGCGGCTGAACCCTCAGGCTGACCGCCACCTGGTGCTGGTGGGGCGCCGAGACATCGAGATGCAGATCAACCACGCCGCCGGTTCAACCCACCAGCTCGATCGTGGCGCCAGGCAGCTGCTCCGCAGCCTGCTGGAGTGCCAGGCGTGCGGCGTAGCGGCGGGTGATGCGCCCGAGCAGGTGCTGCACGGACCGGGAGCGGCCCAGGCGCTGCAGATCGCCCACCAGGGCCAGGGTGCCATCGGGTTGACGGGCCCAGCCCAAGGGAGCCCCTTCGCTTAGGTCCACCTGGAGCGTCACCGCTTGGCGGTCCTGGGCAAAGCCCTTGAGGGTTCCGCCCTGGTGAACGGTGAGTCCCAGGTCCTGCAAGGCACGGGTGAGAACGGAGGCGTCCCGCAGCACGGTTGGCAGGATGGAGAGATGGGACATGGCCCGATGCCCGCTTTTCCAGACCCTAGCGATCTCCAGCGGGCCGTCCAGTGGCCACAGACACCGCTCGGAACTGCCGCAGGGCCCCGCCGCCTGCGGCTTGGGGTGATGGCCTCGGGCAACGGCAGCAATTTTGAAGCCCTGGCCCTGGCTTGCTGCAACGGCCAGCTGGCCGCCGAGGTTGCCCTGCTGGTGGTGAACAATCCCGGCTGCGGTGCCACCCAGCGGGCCCAACGGCTGGGCATTCCGGTCACCAGCCTCGATCACCGCGGCTTCGCCAGCCGCGAGCAGCTGGATGACGCCCTGGTGACAGCCTTCAGCGCCGAACAGGTGGACCTGGTGGTGATGGCAGGGTGGATGCGGATCGTGACCCAGCGGCTGATCGATGCCTTCCCACAACGGCTGGTGAATATCCACCCCTCGCTACTGCCCAGCTTTCCCGGCGTGGACGGGGTCGGCCAGGCCCTGCGGGCGGGTGTGCGGCTGAGCGGGTGCACCGCCCACCTGGTGAGCCTGGAGGTGGATGGGGGGCCGATCCTGGTGCAGGCGGCGGTGCCGGTGGATGCCACGGATAGCCACGAGAGCCTGGCCGCCAGGATCCACGCCCAGGAACACCAGATCCTGCCCCTGGCGGTGCAGCTGGCGGCGGAGCGGCTGGGGTTGTGGCCCGCCGCGGCACAGCACTGACTAGGGGTAAAAGGGCAGCAGCGGCAGGCCGGTGTCGGCCGGCAGGCCGGCCATCAGGTTGAGGCATTGCACCCCCTGGCCGGCCTGGCCCTTGATCATGTTGTCGATGGCACTCATCACGATCAGCTGGCCGGTGCGCTGATCCACCTGCACCGAGAGCAGGGCGCGATTGGTCTGCCGCACCCACTTGGTGGAGGGGTAGGTGCCCACGGGCAGCACATCCACGCAGGGGGCATGGCGGTAGGCCGCTTGCAACAGGGTGGTGCAGTCCTCGGCGGTGAGGCCGGGGTCCCGCAGTCGGCCGTAGACGGTGGCCAGCAGGCCCCGCACCATCGGGATCAGGTGGGGGGTGAACTGCAGCTGCACGGCCTGGCCGGCGGCGCGGCTGCAGAGCTGCTCGATCTCGCTGGTGTGGCGATGGCCCACCACCCCATAGGGAGCCACACCCTCGGAGGCCTCGGCCAGGAGCAGGTGTTCCTTGGCGGCCCGGCCCCCACCGCTGGTGCCGGTCTTGGCATCCACCACGATGCCGCCCGTCTCGATCAGTCCCTGCTTGAGGAAGGGGGTGAGCGCCAGCAGGCTGGCGGTGGGGAAACAGCCCGGGGCCGCCACCAGGCGCGCCTCGCGAATCCGCTCCTGCTCCCACTCCACCAGGCCATACACCGCCTCCTGGCAGAGCTCGGCGTCGCTGCGGGGACACTGACGCGCCTCCGTGGCGTACACCTCCTGCCACTGCTCGAGGGAGCTGTAGCGGTAGTCGGCGGAGAGATCCACCACCTTCACCCCCCGTTCCAGCAGGCCCGGCACCAGGCCCGAGGCCAGGCCGTTGGGCAAGCTGAGCACTGCCATGTCGGCAACGCTGGCGATGGCGTCCACCTCCGGGCTCTGCACCACCGGATCACCCGGCAGGGGCAGGAAGGGCACCAACTCACTCCAGCGTTTGCCGGAGCTGCGCTCTCCCCCCAAGTAGCTCACCGACAGATCGGGGTGGCCCTGCAGCAGGCGCAGGGTCTGGAGGCCGCCGTACCCGGTGGCGCCAATCACCGCAACGCGCTTACTGGCCATGCCGGAGTGTCGGGAACGCCAGATCGTACCGGGCTTTATAAAAGTGCCAGACCTTGGCGCCGGCCGCACCGC
>JBIIQU010000229.1:0-3043 GCA_044341905.1 Vulcanococcus sp.
ACGGTGGAGGAGGAGCTGCTGTTCCATTCCTGGCGGCGCGACCAGGTGAAGGCCGTGCAGTGGAGCGGCATCGTGGCTCAGGCCTGAGCCATCTCAGAGGCTGAGCTCCAGGCTCAACTGGCCCGGCGCCTCGGCTTTGCGGCGACGGCGGGGGGCGTTGCTGGGGGGGCTGGCCTGGCGCCGTGGTCCCTGAATCACGAACCAGCTGAGCAGGTCTGTGCGCTCGCGGCCCTCGAGCCCGTCCAGATCCACGGCGGCGGGGAACAGGGCCGCATCGCCCTGTTGCGCCCAGCCCACCACGGCCTCCGGGAAGCGCCCATGGCCAAAGGGCGTCAGGTTGTCGGCCAGTCGTGCCATCGACTCCAGAGCTGAGGTCTGCGGCTGCCGCCGGGCGGCTAAGGCCTCGAGCCGTTGGCGCCGAGCCCTCTCGTAATCGAGCACGGGCCGCGGGTAGTCCGCCATGGGGGGCGGTGTCCCCAGCTGGTCGTTGGTGAGGCCAGCCAGCTCCGGCAGCCAGCGGCGGATGAACAGTCCCTGGGGGTCGCAGCGGTCCACCGCCACCTGGCCGGGGTGATAGATGCGGGTCCAGGCCCGGCTGCCTCGGTGGGTTACCCCCGCCTGCATGGCCCACTGGTAGTGATCGATCGGACAGTCGCCGTCGATCAGGTGGCGCATGAAATGCAGGGCCCCATAGCGCCAGTCCATGCCGCAGAGGTTGGCGAGGAAGCTGGCATAGATGGCGCGGCTGCGGAAGTTGAGTTCCCGCCACCCTCCTTCCGCGGCCAGGCAACGGGCGGCGGCATCCACGATTGGGAAGCCAGTGCGGCCCTCCCGCCAGGCGGCGTAGAGCTCCTCATCGAAGGGCCAGGGCTCCTGATCGAAAGGGGTCCACAGCGACTGCAGTTCCAGTTGGGGCAGGTAGCGAAAGCGCTGGCTGATGGCGGCGGCCCAGCGCAATCGGCTGGCCAGTTGCACGGCGCTGCGCTGCAGTCGCCGGTCGCTGTGGCCCCCGAGGGGTGCCAGGCGCCGCAGACACTGCCGTGGCGAGATCACGCCAAATTTCAGATACGGACTCAACCCCGAGGTGACCTTCGCCGCCGGATAGCTGAGTTCCCAGAAGTAACTGCGGGCCGCAGGCCCCTCGCAGAACTGATCGAGCCAGTGGCTGGCCGCTGCGCTGCCGGCCGGGGGCAGGGGCTTGCCATCGCTGAGGAGCCCCAGGTCGGCCAGTGAGGGCACGGGCTGATCGGCCAGGGCCGGGGTCGGCGGCGGTACGTCCATCCGCTGGGGCTCGCTGGCGAGGGGGGCGGCCATGGCCCCGTGCCAGTGGCGCCGCCAATCGCCGTAGCTGAGCAGCTGGCCCGTGGCCCCCGCCGGTTCGATCCAGCTGATCGGGATGCGATGGCGCGCCAGCAACCGGTTCACCCGGTGATCGCGCACCCGGCCCACGATCCGCTCCGCGTCGGTGTGGGCCATCACCCGGTCGGCGCCACTGGCCTGCACCAGCTGCAGCAGCACCTGGGCTGGTTCGCCGCGGCGCACCAATAGCCGGCCACCCTTGCGGCGCAGCTCGGCATCGAGGGCCCTCAGGCTGTCCAGCAGAAAGGCCACGCGGGCCACGGCGGTTTCCGGATGAAACAGCAGGTCGTTGTCGAGAACGAACAGGGGCAGCACGGGCCCCAGCTGGCAGGCCCGTTCCACCACCGCGTGGTCCGCCAGCCGCAGGTCGCGCCGGAACCAGATCACGGTGCCGCCCATTGCTCCGCTGTGTTAGCTGCTGGGGGCAATGCTGGCGGGTTCAACCCCGCGGCGGCGATACAGAGCTCGTTCTTGGGTTGTTTCACCCCGAGGCGCTTGCCGATGGCCCCTCGGGGTGAAACAATGCAGATGTTGCATAAGTGTTCACCAGATGCTCATCGGAGCCGATTTGCTCGCCAAGGTCAAAGATCTTGGCGATGCCAGCAAGTCAGACATCGTTCGTGCCTGCGGCTATGTCTCCACCAAGAAGGACGGCACTGAGCGTCTGAATTTCACAGCTTTTTACGAAGCCCTCCTCAATGCCAAGGGCGTGGAGTTCGGCGGCGGACCCTCCAAAGTTGGTAAGGGTGGTCGCAAGCTGAGCTTCAGCACCAAGGTGCAGTTCAACGGCAACCTGATGGTGGGCAAGGCCTACACGGCGATGCTCGACCTCAAGCCCGGCGACGAATTCGAAATCAAGCTGGGTCGCAAGCAGATTCGCCTGGCTCCCCTGGGTGCTGAAGACGAAGATTGAGCGCCACGGCCTCGGCCACCCGGATGCCATCAATCCCCGCCGAGAGAATGCCGCCGGCATAGCCGGCTCCTTCTCCAGCGGGATAGAGGCCCTGGGTGTTCACACTCTCCAGGCTGGTGTGGCGCGGCAGGCGAACGGGCGATGAGGTTCGCGTTTCCACCCCGGTGAGCATGGCGTCGTCCATGGCGTAACCGGGGATTTTTGTGGCGAAGGCCGGCAGCGCTTCTCGCATGGCCTCGATCACGTAGTCCGGCAGGCAGCCCTCCAGGTTGGCGAGCTGCACCCCGGGTGCGTAGGAGGGTGCCACCTCGCCCAGGCTTTGGCTGGCTTCTCCGGCGAGGAAATCACCCAGGCGCTGGCCCGGGGCCGCATAGCTGCGGCCGCCCAGTTCAAAGGCCTGGCTCTCCCAGTGGCGCTGGAAGGCCACCCCCGCCAGGGGATCGCCCGCCCCGTTGCCATAGGGGGCCACATCCTCCGGCTCGATGTTCACCACGATGCCGCTGTTGGCATTGCGCTCGTTGCGGGAGTGCTGGCTCATGCCGTTGGTCACCACCCGCCCCTCCTCGGAGGTGGCGCCCACCACCAGACCGCCCGGGCACATGCAGAAGCTGTACACACAGCGGCCGTTGCTGGCGTGGTGCACCAGCTTGTATTCAGCGGCCCCCAGGAGGGGATGGCCCGCGAAGTTGCCCCAGCGGGCCTGATCGATCAGCGGTTGGGGATGTTCGATCCGAAAGCCCACCGAGAAGGGCTTGGCCTCCATCGCCACGC
>JBIIQU010000231.1:0-3041 GCA_044341905.1 Vulcanococcus sp.
GGATCACCGGCGTACGCACCTATTTCGGCAGCGTCTACGCCGCGCCGGCCGTGATCCTCACCACGGGCACCTTCCTGGGGGGCCAGATCTGGGTGGGCAACCAATCGATGCCGGCCGGCCGCGCCGGCGAGCAGCCCGCCGAGGGGCTCACCGAGGCTCTCGAGGCCCTGGGGTTCAGCATGGGCCGCCTCAAAACCGGCACCCCCGCCCGGGTGGATCGCCGCAGTGTGGCCCTCGACCAGCTGGAGGAGCAGCCCAGCGATGCCGCCGATCGCTTCTTCTCCTTTGATCCGGCGGCCTGGGTGAGCGATGCGCAGATGAGCTGCCACATCACCCGCACCACGGCGGCCACCCATCAATTGATCCGCGACAACCTGCACCTCACGCCGATCTACGGCGGCTTCATCGACAGCAAGGGCCCCCGCTATTGCCCCTCGATCGAAGACAAGATCGTGCGTTTTGCCGATAAAGAGAGCCACCAGATCTTCCTGGAGCCTGAGGGCAGAGACACCCCCGAGCTCTATATCCAGGGCTTCTCCACCGGCCTGCCGGAACGGCTGCAACTGGAGCTGCTGCGCACCCTGCCGGGGCTGGAGCAGTGCGTGATGCTGCGGCCCGCCTACGCGGTGGACTACGACTATCTCCCCGCCACCCAGCTCAAGCCCTCGCTGGAAACCAAACGGGTGCAAGGCCTGTTCAGCGCCGGCCAGCTCAACGGCACCACCGGCTACGAGGAGGCCGCCGCCCAGGGGCTGGTGGCCGGCCTCAACGCCGCGCGGCAGGTGGGCGGCCAGTCCGCGGTGCACTTCCCCCGCGAGGGCAGCTACATCGGCACGATGATCGACGACCTGATCACCAAGGACCTGCGCGAGCCCTACCGGGTGCTCACCAGCCGCAGTGAATACCGGCTGGTGCTGCGGGGCGACAACGCCGACCGTCGCCTCACCCCCCTGGGCCGCGACCTGGGCCTGATCGATGACCGCCGCTGGGCCCTCTACACCCGCAAACAGGAGGCGATCGAGGCGGAGAAGCACCGGCTTGAAACGGTGCGTCTCAAGGGCAGCGACCCTGCGGCCCCAGCGGTGGAGGCCGCCACCAGCGCCCCCATCAAGGGCTCCATCACCCTGGCCGACCTGCTGCGCCGCCCCGGCTTCCACAGCACCGACCTGGTGCAGCACGGCCTGGCCGATGCCCAGCTCCCCCAGGACGTGCGCGAGGGGGCGGAGATCGACATCAAATACAGCGGCTACCTGGCCCGCCAGCTGCAGCAGATCAACCAGGTGAAAAAGCAGGAGCACCGCCCCATCCCCCCAGACATCCCCTACGCGGCCATCGGCACCCTCTCCAAGGAGGCCCGCGAGAAGCTGGCGGCCGTGCAGCCCCACAGCCTGGGCCAGGCCTCGCGCATCCCCGGGGTCAGCCCCGCCGACATCACCGCCCTGATGCTGTGGCTGGAGCTGGAGGCGCGTCGCCAGCAGCCGCTCGTCAACGCGGCAGGTGAGCGATAGGGTGCGCCCACGCCGTTCCCCAATGCCCAGAGGCAGCTCGTGACCTCCGGCCGCTCGCCCAGCCCATCACGCGCTCTCTGGGAGTTGAAGGCCGAACAGGTGATGGACCGGGTGTTCAGCAACGCCCTCGGCGAGCCAGCCCGGGCCACCCCCACCGACACCATCGAGGTGGAAGTGCGTGAGGAGACACCCGTAGCCGCAGGCCTCGCCGGTGGCTGGACCCGCTGGTGGAGCGACAACACGGCACACCAGCCCAAGCTGCTGCTGGCTGCCGCCGCCGGCTCGATCCTGCTGCTCACCGGCGGCACCTCCTTGGCCCTCTGGCGCGGCTGGAGCCAGGCCAACCTGGATCTGCGCCAGGAACGGACCCTGCGACTGCTGGAGGGCATCCGGGGGCTGGGCAGCCCAGCAGCCCCAGCCGCAACCGCGCCAACCACCCGCAAGGCCGATGCCGGCCTGCCGCCACCGCCACCGCCCGGTGAGCCCTGGATCGAGGAGCTCGGCCAACTGCCCGCAGGGGAATCCCCAGGTGGCGCGCCACCCCTCATGGTGCCCGTGAACGGCACTCTCAATGCACCACCGCCGCCAGCCACCGCCAGCGCAGCCGGCAGCAGCAGTAGCGGTGCCGCCGGTGGGGGCAGCCTGCCGGAGTTACTGGGGGTGGTGCAGATTCCCGGCAAACCCGGGTCGGCAATCTTCCAGGTGGGAGGCAGCTCCACCAATGCCCTGGTGGGCGAAGGCATCGGCAGCAGCGGCTGGCGCCTGCAATCCGCCTCCGGGGATTCGGCGGTGATCGAACGCGCTGGGGTCACCCGACGCATCAGCATCAGCAGTGGCTTCTGAGCTGGAACCATCGCCATGGGCGCAACCCCCACGCCGCCAGGGCCGCTGTGGCCATCGCCGCGGCCGCTGTGGCAGGCGTCCTATGCCGATGTGGCCAACGCCCAGAGCGGCCGGGACCTGACCGGCCCCTGGCGCTTGCTACTGCTGGGCGATGGCAGCCCCACCCGCCACCTGCAATCCCTCACCGGGTTGCCGGTGGAGGTGGAGGTGATCGCCATGACCGCCGACGCCAACCCCGGCGCTGAAGCCCCCGCCGAAGTGACGGAACTCACAGCACCGCTGCTGCGCCGCCAGGTGTGGCTGCGCTGCGGTGAGCAAACCCTGGCCTGGGCAGAGAGCTGGTGGAACCAGGGCGCGGCGGCGGAGCACCTGCAGCAGCGCAACCAGCCCATCTGGAAGAGCCTCATGGCCGAGCGCGCTGAGCTCTATCGGGAGGTGGATGGACTGGCCCTGGTGGAGGCCCCCTGGCTCGCCGCAGGCCTGGGCAGCACAGGCCCCTTCTGGAGCCGCCACTACCGCTTCTTCCACCAGGGCCGTGAACTCACGGTGATCCGGGAGGTGTTTTCACCGGCCCTGGAGCACTGGCTGGGCCCCGCCGAATCGCGCGCCCCAGGCCACACCAATCGTCATGACGATTTGCAAAGACTGTAACGACCGCCTGCAGTTATGGCTTGACACCTTGCGCACTTG
>JBIIQU010000232.1:0-3025 GCA_044341905.1 Vulcanococcus sp.
CCTAGCGGCCGGCCTCGAGATCCAGTTGTTGGAGGCCGGCAGCGTGACCGAAGCCCTGGTGGCGGCCCTGGGGGTGAACCCGGCGGACGATCGGCCGTAGCAGCCCTGGCCCTGGGGATCAGAAATACACGTCCACGCTGCCGCGACCGCTGGTCTTGAGCCAGTTCTGGGCCTCGATGTAGTTGTTCGGCGCCAGGCGAATGGCCTTGCCCCAGAAGTCGGCGGCCAGGTCGAAGCGGCGATCGGATTCGTCGGCGTCGCCCTGTTCCTCGGCGATGCAGCCCAGGTGGTGGTGAATCACCGCCATGTTGTTGAGGGCCTGGGGCATCTTGCTGTTCAGATCCAGGGCCTGGCCGTACTGCTCGAGAGCTTTTTCGTGCTCGCCGTTGCTGGCGTACACCAGGGCCATGTTGTAGAGGATGAAGGCCCGGTCATTGGGGTCATCCTCCAGGGTGAGGGCCTCCTTGTAGTTGTCCAGCGCCTCGGCGTACTCGCCGTCGGCCTGGGCGCTCATGCCGTCGCGGTAGTAGGCGAAGGCCTCCTTGGCCCGCTGGTTCGTGGGCAGCACCTTGAGGATCAGGTCCGCCATCACCGTGAAGCTCTTGTCGATGAAGTTGTCGTTGCGCTGGGAGCGGGGCACTGCGGGATTGGGAGCTGCGTGGTCCCATCCTCACCTGTGCGAACCGCGGGCTGGCGCTGTCGTTCGCAGTCCCTAGCCTGAAAGCCCTTGATGGCCTGCCCTTTGGCTCCCTCGGCGCCCAGTCCCGTGGCTCCGCTGCTGTTGGAGGTGGAGGGGATGAAGTGCGGTGGCTGCGTCCGAGCCGTGGAGGAGCGGCTGCTGGCCCAGCCCGGTGTGCGCCAGGCCAGCGTGAATCTGCTCACCCGCACGGCCTGGATCGGCCTGGATCCTGGCTTGCTGGAGGGGCCTCCTGCCGATCCCGCCACCCCCCTGATCACGGCCCTGGCGGGCCTCGGGTTTGCGGCCCGCCGCCGCGAGCAGGAGAGCCTGCCCCTCAGCGCGGCGCAGCGGCAGCAGCGGCGCAGCTGGTGGCAGAACTGGCGCCAGCTGGTGGTGGCCCTGGGCCTGCTGTTGGTGTCGGTGTTGGGGCACCTCGCGGAGGCCGGTTTGGCGGACATCCGCCTGCATGCCCTGGTGGCCACCTTGGCCCTGGCGGGGCCTGGCCGTTCGATCTTGGTGGGTGGGGCCCGCTCCGCCCTGGCGTGCGTGCCGGGTATGGACACCCTGGTGGGTCTGGGCATGGGCAGCGCCTATCTCGCCAGCCTGGTGGCCTTCATCTGGCCGGCGGTGGGCTGGCAGTGCTTCTTCAACGAGCCGGTGATGCTGCTGGGCTTTGTGTTGCTGGGCCGGTTCCTGGAGGAGCGGGCCCGGTCCCGCACCGGCCGCGCCCTGGAGGAGCTGGCCCAGCTGCAGCCCGAGTCGGCGCTGTTGCTGATGGGCGATCCGGCGGATCCGGAGCTGGCCGCCCGCCCGGTGCGGGTGGGGGCCCTGCGGCCGGGGGATCGGGTGCGGCTGTTGCCCGGCGACCGGGTTCCGGTGGATGGCCTGGTGCTGCAGGGCTTCTCCGCCGTGGACGTGTCGAGCCTCACGGGCGAATCGCTGCCGCTGCAGGCCCAGGCCGGCACCGAGTTGGCGGCCGGCAGCCTGAATCTCGATGGGGCTCTCACCCTGGAGGTGGTGCGCCCAGGGGCCGAGAGCGCCGTGGCCCGCATCATTCACCTGGTGGAGCAGGCCCAGGCCCGTAAGGCACCGATCCAGGGCCTGGCGGATCGGGTGGCGGGGCGCTTCACCCTGGCGGTGCTGGCCCTGGCTGCGGCCACCTTCCTGTTCTGGTGGCGCTGGGGAACGCGGGTGTGGCCCCAGGTGCTGGCGGCTGCCCCGTCGGCCCATCTGCATGGCGCTCATCAGAGCCTGGGCATGGGCGCGGAAACGCCCCTGGCCCTGGCCCTGCAGCTCAGCATTGCCGTGCTGGTGGTGGCCTGCCCCTGTGCCCTCGGCCTGGCCACCCCAACCGCCATCACCGTGGGCACGGGCCGTGCCGCCCAGGCCGGCGTGTTGTTCCGCGGCGGCGATGCGATCGAAACCGCCTCCCGCCTGGACACCCTGTTATTCGACAAAACCGGCACCCTCACCCTGGGTCGTCCGCTGGTGACGGCCCTGGAACCGGGAGCCGCCGGTGCCGATCGGCTTATCCAGATCGCCGCCAGCCTCGAGGCCCAGAGCCGCCATCCCCTGGCCCATGCCCTGCTGCAGGAGGCCCAGCAACGCCAGTTAGTGCTGTTGCCCCTGGACGACTGCCGCACGGAGCCGGGCCAGGGCGTGACGGGGCGGTTGTTGGATGGCGTGAGTTGCTGGGCAGGCCGCTCCCCGTGGCTGGAGGCCCAGGGCGTGACCCTGGCTGAGCCTTGGCGCCGCTGGGAGCAGCGGCAGGGGGAGCAGGGGGCCACGGTGCTGGCGGTGGCTCAAGGCCAGGAGCTGCTGGGCCTTGTGGCCGTGCACGATCAGCCCAGGCCCGATGCCGCTGCAACCCTGGCCACGCTGCACACCATGGGGTTGGGGCTGGGTGTGCTCAGCGGTGATCGCCGCGGGGCGGTGCAGCAGCTGGGCCGAGCCCTGGGGATCCCTGAGGCAGGCCTGGCCTGGGAGTTGCTACCCCAGCAGAAACTGGAACACATCCTTCAGGCCCATCAGCAGGGCTTGGTGGGGATGGTGGGGGATGGCATCAATGACGCCCCGGCCCTGGCGGCGGCCGATCTGGGGATTGCCGTGGGCACCGGCACCCAGGTGGCCCTGGAAACGGCCGATCTGGTGGTGTTGGGCGAGCGCCTTGAGGCCGTGGCGATGGCCCTGCAGCTGGCCCGCCGCACCATGGCGAAGGTGCGGCAGAACCTGGCCTGGGCCTTCGGCTACAACCTGGTGGTGCTGCCGATCGCCGCGGGCCTGCTGCTGCCAGGCTTCGGTGTGGTGCTCTCCCCTCCGCTTGCTGCCTTGCTGATGGCCCTCAGT
>JBIIQU010000233.1:0-3019 GCA_044341905.1 Vulcanococcus sp.
ACGGCGTAGCTCAACACTGCTGCGGCGCCCACGCAGCTGATCAGCAGCAGGGCCACCGGCTTGCGCAGGCGATTGATGGTGCGGTTGAAGCTGATCAGCCCCAGGCCCACCAGGCACGCGCCCGCCAGGGGCAGCACCGGAATCAGCCAGGCGAGTTCGGCGGGCGAGGGCATCCGGCGCTGGGGCAGTCGGGTTGAGTGTAGGCAGAGCGCCGTGAGGCTTTGCCGGAGTGTGATCAGCTGTGGATCAGCCCAGCCAGTGGGCCAGGCCCGTGCGGGCAAAGGCGGTGGCCCCGGCACCGATGAAGCGGTGGGCCCACCAGAACACCCCCACAGCAATCGCAATGCCCAGTTGCGCCGGCCGTAGGAATTCGCTCAACACCAGGGTCTGGCGTCCATCCAGCACGGCTTGGAAGGGCAGCACCGAGGTGCTCGCCCGCAGCTCCTCAAAGGCGGCGCCGAAGCGATGGGCCAGGCGCCGGTCGCCGTTCCACACCGCAAACAGGTGGTGGGCAATGAGGCCGATGCAGGTGGCCACCATGAAGCTGCTGCCGATCCAGAGCAGGTGGGTGGCGCACCAGAGGATCTGGCCCACGGCCTGGGGGTGGCGGCTGATGCGGATGATCCCCGTGGCGTAAAGCCGCACCTGGGGTTTCAGCACCGCTGGGATCTCCAGCAGGTTGTAAGTGGCTGGATAGAGGAACAGGAAGCTGATGGCCGTGCCGGTCCACACCACCGGCACGATCCAGGGCTGGTCCTGCAGGTTCCAGAGCCGGATGCCGTCGTAGCGATGGGCCAGGAAGTAGCCGATCACCACCACGGCCGAGGGGATGCTCACGGCGGCGAACAGCAGTCGCCAGGCCCGTTCGCCGATGCGCTCGGCCCCCCAGGCGCGCAGGGAGGCGCCACCGCTGTGGATCACGGCGAAGGCCAGCAGCAGGCCGAGCATCACCCAGCTGCTGTGGTGAGGGTCTGGAACGGGCATGCCAGGGCGCGGGAAGCTCGATTGTGGCGAAACGGCCTCCGCCCCGAGGCTTCGCCTGCGGGTTCCCCCTACAGTTCAGGGCCCCAGCCGGCGAGCGCCCTCGGGAACCCCCATGGCCGATCTGCCGTTCACCCTCGACCAGCTGCGCATCCTGCGGGCCATCGCCAGTGAAGGCAGCTTCAAGAAAGCTGCCGACAGCCTGTATGTGACCCAGCCGGCGGTGAGCCTGCAGATCCAGAACCTGGAGAAGCAGCTGGATGTGTCCCTGTTCGACCGTGGCGGGCGTAAGGCCCAGCTCACGGAGGCCGGACATCTGCTGCTCAGCTACTGCGATCGGATCCTGAGCCAGTGCCAGGAGGCCTGCCGCGCCCTCGACGACTTGCACAACCTCCGGGGTGGCTCCCTGATCGTGGGCGCCAGCCAGACCACCGGCACCTACCTGATGCCGCGCATGATCGGCCTGTTCCGGCAGAAGTATCCCGATGTGGCCGTGCAGCTGCAGGTGCACAGCACCCGCCGCACAGGCTGGAGCGTGGCCAACGGCCAGATTGATCTGGCGATCATCGGCGGCGAGCTGCCCGGCGAGCTCAATGATTTGCTGCAGGTGGTGCCCTACGCCAGTGATGAACTGGCCCTGGTGTTGCCCACCAAGCATCCGCTCGCCCGCTTGCCTGAACTCAGCAAGGACGACCTCTACCGGCTGGGCTTCGTGTGCCTCGATGCCCAGTCCACCACCCGCAAGATGGTGGACCAACTGCTGGCCCGCTCCGGCCTGGATGTGGCCCGGCTCAAGATTGAGATGGAGCTCAACTCCTTCGAGGCGATCAAAAATGCCGTGCAGAGCGGCTTGGGGGCGGCGTTCCTTCCGGTGGTGTCGATCGAGCGGGAGCTCGCGGCTGGGAGTTTGCATCGCCCCGCCCTCGCCGATCTCTCAGTGCGGCGGCAGCTCAAGTTGATCACCCATCCGGCGCGCTACTGCTCCCGGGCGGCTGATGCCTTCCGGCGGGAGGTGCTGCCGGTGTTTGCCAGCCCAGACAGCCCCCTGCGCCGGCCCCTGCAGCAGGCCGCGGCGGCCAGCGCGGATGAGCCAGCGGCTACGGCCTGAAGGGGCTGGGCTCAGAAGGTGTCGGCTTCCGGTGTGATGCCCACCGTGTCGTCCGCAACGCCCTTGGTGACGAACTTGTTCTCGGTGATGTCGGTCTGGTAGACGCAGCGCACGATCGGCTTGTCCTTCACCGAGCCGATGTAGGCGAAGGTGTTCATGCGCTGCTTGCACTGGCGCATCTGCTCGGCCGTCACGGCCCCCTCCTTCTGCAACACACTCCAGTTCTCCCGGCGGATCACACAGCCGGGCTTGAGTGAGGGCTGGGTCACGAAGCTGGAGCTGGGGTTCATCGTGGTGTACAGCTCGATGTCCATCACGAAGGCGCTGGCCCCCCACTGGCGGCAGAACTCCGGGTCGGGCACCGCCATGTCCAGCTGCTGGGAGCTGGCGATGTTGCCCTGGTTGCCCTGGGTGGTGCTGGAGATGCCGGTGCCGATGCCGATGCCCACCACCATCACGCCCGCCAACACAGCGATCGTGGCCACGTTGAACTGAAAGCCGCCACCTCCCGGGCCGCCGCCCTGGTTTCCGCCCGGGCCACCCCCCTGGCCGCCGTTGCGGGACGGTGGGCGCCGGCCGCCCCGCTCCTCCCGGTAGCCATAGGCGTCGTCGGCGTAGCCGCGGTAGTCCTCGGGCGGATTGCTGCGGCCGTAGCGGGAGCGGGTCATGCAGCCTCTGGACTCTGGGGTAGGCCCATCGAGTAGTTGAGCACCCGCGCGTCAGGGTTGTACCGCAGTTCGCCGGCCTGGAGCAGCTGGCGGATGGTGCCCTCCAGCTCAGAGCCGATGCGGCGCAGGTTGTAGTCGCTGAGGTCGGCGCCGGCGTGGGCGGCCACCAGGTCGCGGAAGTGCTGCTGCACCTTCTCGAGGGCGGCCTGATGCCAGAGGAATTCGTTGTCGGGGTCGATGTCCAGGGTGAGCTGGCTGGGAT
>JBIIQU010000234.1:0-2997 GCA_044341905.1 Vulcanococcus sp.
ATCTCGCCCTGGCCATGCCGGCCATCGCGGGCCTGGGTGATCTGGCCATTCCCGAACCGGATGAAAGCCGCCAGGGCTGGATGGTGCAGCTGGATCCCTGCAGTGAGCCCATGGGCCTGCTGCGGGAGCTGATCCTGCCGGCCCATCGGGCCCTGGGTCGCCACCTGGCCGCCCTGGAGTTACCGGCGATCTATGCCCAGAACCCGGCGCCCGATGCCGAGGCCGTGAATGAAGTGGCCAAGGCTGCCCTGGCCCTGGAAATCCCGCTGGAGCTCGCCGCCGATGGCAACGCCACGGCCCAGGAACTGGCCGTGGCCTTTGCCGCCACCGACCGCTGCCGGGTGCTGCAGCAGCAGCTCAAGGATCCCCTGCGCCCCGTGACCCTGGCAGCCGAACCGGGCGCCAACATGCTGGCCGGGGACCCGGTGGCCTTTGCCCCCTGGTGCTGCCCCGCCCTCCACTACGCCGATCTGTGGAACCAGCACGTGCTGGTGCTGCTGCTGAGTGAGGGCAAGGACCGACCCTCCGTGCGCCACAAGACCCGGGTGGACATCGCCGGTGACAGCAGCCACGGCACCATCGACTGGCCCCTGCTCGCCCCGAGCAACCTCACCCCCGTGGAGGAGGCCCGCAGCGCCGCCTTATTGCACCGGCTGAACGCCCGCTCCCGTTTCGCCCTCGACCTCCAGGCCGATGCCCTGGCCATGGCCCAGGCCCGCCAGGCCGAGCCCCAGGTGGGCCAGACCCTCACCGGCGTGATCAGTGGCGTTCAGAGCTACGGCTTCTTCGTGGAGGTGCCTCCCTCCCAGGTGGAGGGGCTGGTGCACGTGAGCTCCCTCAAGGACGACTGGTACGAATACCGCTCCCGCCAGAACCGCCTGGTGGGCCGCAAAAACCGCCGCACCTACATGCTCGGCGACCAGGTGGAGGTGATCATCCAGAAAGTGGATGTGCTGCGTCACCAGATCGACCTGGCGGTGGTGCTGCCCGAGGGCTACGAGGAGTACGACAAGGGCGGCCACAGCGACCACGAACCCGGTGGAGACGACGAGCTCAGCGGCGACGAGGCCTGATTGGTGATCTCCACGGCAGGCGCCGATCCGGTGGTGTTGGCGGTCTCCGGCGCCAGCGCCCAGCCCCTGGCCCAGCGGGCCCTGCAACTGCTGCTGCAGGCCGGCGAGCGGGTAGAGATGGTGGTGAGCCGCGGCGCCATCGGGGTGTGGCAAGCGGAACTGGGCCTGCGGGTGCCCAGTGAACCCGAGGCTCAGGAGCAGTTCTGGCGCGAACGCACGGGCGTCAGCGACGGTGAACTGCGCTGCCGACGCTGGAACGACCAGGCCGCTGGAATTGCCAGTGGCAGCTTTCGCACTCGCGGCATGGTGATCCTGCCCTGCTCCATGGGCACGGTGGGGCGCATCGCCGCAGGGGTGGCCACCGATCTGGTGGAGCGCGCTGCGGATGTGCACCTCAAGGAAGGCCGCCCGCTGGTGATCTGCCCCCGGGAAACCCCGTGGAACCTGATTCACCTGCGCAACCTCACCGCCCTGGCGGAGGCTGGAGCACGGATCGCCCCACCGGTGCCCGCCTGGTACCACCAGCCCACCAGCATCGACGACATGGTGGATTTTCTGGTGATCCGGGTGTTCGATTGCCTGGGCTACAACCTCGGCCCCCTGCGCCGCTGGAGTGGCCCGATTCAAGCCTGACCCCGTGCTGCAACGTTTCCTGCTGCTCCCCCTGCTCACCCCGCTGCTGGCGGTGCTGCTGGTGGGCGCCATGAATCCACGGCCCGGTGCCAGCCTGCAGCTGCTCACCTGGCGCAGCCCCGCCTGGCCCGTGGGCGCCTGGATTGCGGCGGCGGCAGCAGCTGGTGCCGGCCTCAGTGCCGCGGGCACCGCCCTGGCCCTGCACGGAAGTGGCGGGCCCGCCCCCAGCCGGCAGGTGCGGCGCAGTGGTGGCAGCGCCTCCCGCCAGGAGGAGTGGGCCGAGCCAAGCCGGCCACGCAACCAACGCGAACCGGACGCTGCAACGCCCGTGAACTGGGGAGGATGGGCCGGCCCCAGCCGCGCCCCCGCCGATCCACCGCCCACGGTTTCGGTGCCCTTCCGGGTGATTCGCAAAACCAAAACAGCGGCTGCACCGACCGCTGCCAGCGACCGTGCCAACGACGCTGGCAACAACGGGGCCAACAACAATGACGGCTGGGACTCACCCTCCAACGACGACTGGTGACGAAACGGCCACTGGGCATCCCTAAAGTTCAGACCAGCGTTCTTGCCCGAGGCCCGCGACGGTGACCGATTCCGCCAGCCCCGAACCCGCCGCCGCCACGGCCCAGGCCTCCCCAGCCAAGGCCGTGAAGCCGCCGGCCCCAGAGGATCAGCCCTTCGCCGACTTTGTGCCGAATCTGCTGATCCCGGCCCTTGCCAAGGAAATCAAGGCCTACGGCGGACCGGAGACCACCATCAGTTTTGAGCAGGGTCCGATGCCTGTGGTGGGCAGCAGCTGCTGGATGGTGAAGGGGGTGCTGCCAGGGGCCCGGCGCTTCTGGCTCTGCTTCACCAGCGACGCCATCAGTTCGGCGAAAACCATCGCCGTGGCTGAAGCCGGGGCCGAGCCGACGGTGCTGGAGTCATTTCTCATCGACGAGAAAAAAATGACCCTGGCCCTGCTGGTGTCGCGCTTGGTGCAGCGGCTCAACGGCCAGAAGTGGCTGGGTGCCAACTAACCCGGGCTGAGCCTGGACTGTTTACAGAGCGCCGGCAAGGACGCCGCGGCTCCTACGATGCTGCTCCGTCCATAGCTGCGACACCCGATGGTGCCCCCCACAGCCGTTGCTACCCCCGCCATCGGCACCCCCGAGGCGCCGGCGATCAAGGACCCTGTGAAGGACACGATCCTCACCCCGCGCTTCTACACCACAGACTTCGACGCCATGGCGGCGATGGATCTTCGCCCCAACGAGGCGGAGCTCGAAGCGATCTGTGAGGAGTTCCG
>JBIIQU010000235.1:0-2996 GCA_044341905.1 Vulcanococcus sp.
AGAGATCTCCCTGAGGGCGTGATAAATGGGCTTGGCCAGCAGCAGCCGGCTCACGTAGGCCGCCAGGGCCGCCGACACCAACACGCCTGGCAGCAACTGCTGATCACCCGCCAGACGCAGGGCAAACACAACGGTCATCACGGGCAGCTGGGTGGCACCGGCCAGGCCCGCCGCCATGCCCAGGGCCATACCCAGCGGACCCAGGCCAGCCAGATCCCCAAGACCATGGCCGAACACAGCCCCAAAGGCGAGGGACTGATCGATCAAGCCCCCCGGGATCCCCGCCCCCAGGGCCAGCACCGGGCCCAGCACCCGCAGCACCAAGGTGAGCAGACCGGAGCCCACACCATCGAGGCCATCGCCGGCAATGATCTGCGCCATGAGCGCCTCGCCATCGCCGGTGCTGGTGCCACGGCTCAGCACGGCAAACAAACTGAGCAAGCCACCCAGGGCCAGGCCGATGCGCAGCGGATAACGGCGCACCTGGGGCTTGAGCCGGGCCGTCATCGCCAGTAGGAGCCTGCCGAACAGTGCCCCCAGCAAGCCGCCGGCCACACCGATCGGCACCGCCCAGAGCACCTGGATCAGCTCGATCGGCTCCACGCCCAGGATGCCGAGGGCAAATTGCGGCTGACCCGCCAGATTGCTGAAGGCTGCGGCCACCCCACACACCACCAGGGCCGGCCACACCAGCGAGGCCTGAAAGGAGCTGGTGAGCTCCTCAGCAACAAACACCGCCCCCATCAAGGGAGTGTTGAAACCACCGGCGAGGCCGGCACCGGCGGCCACGGCCAGCAACTGCCCCTGGTTGAGCTCGGGGAGCAGGGCGGGGAAGCGGCGGCGCAACCCCTCCGCCACCGACGCACCCACCTGCACCACGGGACCCTCCCGGCCCATCGGCATCAGGGCCAGGCTGGCGATCCCCCACAGGCCGAACCGCTGCGCCGTGGGCACGGGGCCCAGCAGGCTGCGGGCCTGGTCTGGCTCTTCGATGCTGGTCATGGTCTGGGGGATGCCCGAACCGGCACCGCGCCGCCACAGGCCGGTTTGCAGCCACAACACCAGCGGCGTTGCCAACAGCGGCGTGCAGGCCAGGGCCACAGCCTGCGCCGACCAGCGTTGCCCCGTGAACGCGGGAAGCCGGCGAAGCAACGCGTCCTGCCACTGGTCAAACAGGTTGAAGGGCCAGCAGGCCAGACCCACCAGCAGACCCAAAACGGCCAACTGGAGCAACTGCTTCAGGAGTGTTCGTGGATGCAGCACCTGCCATTCACAGCCGTTTCGGCTTTCATGATGCCCACCATCCACGCCAGAGCACCTGAATTAGTAGGAACGGTGGTGAAAGCGACCGAGAATCAACGCAATCAAGATCGCCACATACAGCTGGCCAGCGATGGTGATCACCGAGGCCACCACCTGACCCGAGACATCCGGAGGAGCCAGCACTCCGGTGCCCACCGTTGTGAGTAAGCCAAACGCAGCCGCCATCAGCGCAGGGGCCACCGGCAAGGGGCTGGCGAGGGGCACGGCGAACTGAGGCAAGGCCGAAGGTTCAAACGCCGTGGGATGCATCACCCACAGTGCCGTGAGCAGCACCCCGCCAGCGATCCCCACCAACAGATAACCCGAGGCGGCTCCGAGCACGACGGCCACGGTGACGTAAGGCTCGCAAATCAGTGATTTCACGATGCGCACCACCGCCAACAGCAGAAACATCGTCCACACCACCACATGGAGCACGGTGAGCTGCTGGCCGAGGGCAGGAGCGAAGCGCAGGCCTCCATGCCACAGCACCTCAAGCAGCACCGCCAGACATCCAAGGCCGAGGATCAGGGGGCGCCCCGTCTTCAGCGAGGAAAAGCGGCTCACGAACACCATCAGTTCCACAGCCAGGCCGATCAACAGCACCGAGAGCAACCAGGGCATCGTCTGGGCTAGGGGCAGCAACAGCAGCAACAACACCTCGGAGCAGAGGTTGATGCGATAACCGCGATGACGATGACGTAGCTGCTGCAGCTGAACTCGGCTGAATTTCACGACCTGCGAGGCCTCAGAGGCCCGGGCTGCTCTGCATGATGCCGCCATCGGCAAAGATGGTGGTGGCGGTGATGTAGCTGGCGGAGTCACTGGCCAGGAAGGCCACCAGCTTGGCGATCTCCTCGGGCTGGGCCATGCGCCCCATAGGGATCGCGGCGTTGAGTTTGGCCAGCAGCTCAGGGTTGTTCATGGTGGAATCGTTGATGGGGGTGGCCACCGCGCCGGGGCCCACAGTCACGATCGACACGCCATGGGGCGCGAGCTCCACACCCGCGGTGCGGGTGAGCATGCGCACGCCACCCTTGGCCACGCAGTAGGGAGTGTTGTTGGGCATGGGCCAGTCCTCATGCACCGAGGAGATGTTGATCACACGGCCACCGCCTCCCTGGGCGATCATCTGCTTGGCCGCGTACTGGGTGGCGAAGAACACCCCCCGCAGGTTCACGTTCAACACCTTGTCGAAGTCGTCTGGAGTGGTGTCGAGGATGGAGGTGCGCGTCTCGATGCCGGCGTTGTTCACCATCACATCGAGGCGACCGTAACGACCCACGGCTTCGTTGATCAGCCGCTGAAGATCCTCGAGCTTGCTCACGTCGGCCTGCACGCCGATGCAGGTGCCCCCGAGTTCGCCGATCTCCTCCTCGATCGCCTCGGTGGCCTCGGGATGGGAGCGGTAGTCGATCACCACCTTGGCGCCAAGCCGGCCAATGGTTTCCACAATCGCCTTACCGATGCCGCTGTTGCCACCGGTCACGATGATCACCTTGCCCTTAAGAAAGCTGGAAAGGGTTTCGAGGGCGTAGGGATTGATTGTGGTCATGGCGCAGGCAGGTGTGAGGACGTGTTGCGCGCACGCTAGTTGGCACGTGAAGACCATGCCGCCATCTGCAACACCGTGAAGAGGAACGGCGCAGGTCAGCGGCAGGTGATTCAGCCTTCGAGCCATGACAGAGCACTGA
>JBIIQU010000014.1:0-10789 GCA_044341905.1 Vulcanococcus sp.
TGTGGGCCTGGTGGAACGCTGGTTCAGCTGCGATGCCCCCTACCGCCTGCAGCTCCATCAACTGCTGCCAGAGGGAGAGATTGAGACGCTTGCCCAACAACTCCAAGACCGCGTAGGCCAGCGCATCCCCCAGGAGCTAGGCCACCACTTATTCATTGCCAAACGCCAAAAAGCCCCGGCGTAGCCGGGGCATTGGCAGAGAAACAACGAGCCAGAGATCAACTACCACATACTCCGGATTGGGGCCACCGGCGCGGGAGCGGCAGCTGGAGCTTCAGCCGTATAAGCCTGAATACAAGCAGGCGTATTCATATACCAACTCAACAATGAGGTAGAGCGCTGACTGCTATCCGCCGCGGCAGGGTCACAAACCTTCATCGGACCATGCAGCCGTTGGTCTGTGGGCAGCTTGGCCATCATTCCATAGCTCGAAAGCTTGCCATCAGCTGCATCAAGGATGATGGCACTGCGCACAGATTGGAGACTGTGCTGCTGGCTGTAATAGGGGGTGTAGTTAGCACCCTGGATGCTCTCGGACAGGAACGCCTCACCTTTCTCGGAGTAGAGGAAGCGGCTCACAGCCGCAACGTCTACGTCGTATTCCTTCGTGAGCCCTGCCTGAAGTTCATCCCGCGACCAACCCGATAGATCCGAGAGATTGCGGGGAACCGGATTATCGATCACCTCCGTCCCGCCGAGGGGGAGCAGCGTGTTGGACCGCACGAAACCTGCACTGACAGCGCGGGCCGTCTGACGAGGCAGCCCCGGCTTGATGAAGGTGGGTGCGCCGTAGGTGACACCGGGATCAGTGGAATTGTCGTAGGTGGGCCCCTGGGGCGTGGCTTGAGCCGAAAGACCGGCCAACAGAAGACCAGCACCAGCCAGGGGGAAAAGTGCCTTGCGCATGGGTGTGTGCGAGGGACGACATTCCTGGTATGGCGGTGGCAGCACCCAAGGAACGGCCCTCTCCATGTTGTTTTCCAGATTGACCCAGCGGTTGGAGCCGCCTGATGCCAACCGGAACAGCAACAAAAAAGCCCCGGCAACGCCGGGGCAAGGAAGGCGATCAGAGGCAAATGTGCCCCCGAAGCGTGATCACCAGAGCCCGCGAATGGGCGACTGGGGCGCAGGGGCCGCAGCCGCCAGGGGATCGGCCTGCTGGTTGGCCTGGATGCAGGCAGGCAGGAACACGTACCAGGACAGCAGCGAGGTGCACTGGGCCTCACCCTGGCACTTGCCCTCGGCGCAGACGTTCTGCTTACCGTCGTAAGTGTTGCAGGTGTCCGCAAGGCGGAAGTCGGTGGGCAGGGCCGCCATGATGCCGGCCGAGGAGATCTGACCATCAGCAGCGTCAGCGATGATCGCGGAACGCAGGCCTTCCACCGCGTAGGTGGACATCGTCCAGTAGGGGAAGTAGCTGCGGGTCTGGTTCTTGAGGAACTTCACCCCGGCATCGGAGTAGAGGAAGCGGGACACGCCCACCAAATCCACGCTGTAGGTCTTGGAGAGACCGGCGCGCAGTTCATCGGCGGTCCAGCCAGAACGGGAGATGCCGCCACCAAGGCCACGATCGGTGATCTCACCATCCTTGATGAAGGTTGTGAAGGCATCCTGATTGGTGGACCACACGGCACCGCCGGTGTTCCATCGGACAGGGAGGTTGTTATCGACGGCTGCGGAGGCAGGCAGGGCGACAGCGGAGAGAGCCGCACCAGCAAAGAGACCAGCAGCGAGACGCTTCAGCACGGTAGACAGAGGAACTCGTCAATTAAAACCTACTCAACGAAATCTGGACCGACAACAAACGCTGCAGAGGAACGCAGCCAAGTCTTCACAATCCCAGAAACTCGAGATTTCATAAACTTTTCCGATTCTCGCCATTGCGCTGGTCGCCCGCATCAGGCTGACGCGGCTTAGCTACAGAAAGGCTGCCGAATGCAGCAAAGGTCATCCGTTTTGTGCCATTGAGTTCCTGTCCGTGGAACCGATCGATGAGCCGCTTCATCCCTCCCGGCCAGCCAAGAGCAGCTCCTGCCAACCGGACGGGCAGCGCAGCTTGCCGCCCTCGAAGCCAAAACGCCCGGGATCACCACTGCCCCTGCAAGCCACCCCCTTGGCCACGTTCTCGAAGGCCTCCACGCGGGCCACATAGCGAACCGCTCCGGAGCGCGGCACCAAGATCAACTGCACCATTCCCGAACCCTCGCTCAGCCGAGGTTCCAGGCCCTCAGGCAACGCGACGCCCAGCACGTCCAGGTAGCCGCTGAATCCGCCCCAGATGTATCGCGTCAGTTCAGCGCCCACAAAGCCTCTGAGCACATCCGCCGCCCGCGCGTCCATCTCCTGATTCGCCTCCTGGCTCTCCAGGTTGGCCAGCACCTGATCGGTATGGATCCCGGTGCGACTGAGCAAGGGCGGCGCCAGGGGCAGCTCCACCAGACCGGCCAGACCCAACACGGACAGCACCGAGATCAGGCTCCAGCGCAAGGCGATCGGCATACACCCCACCTGATGTGGGCGGACGTTAGCCCCAGATGACATCGGCGACATCCATGCCAACGGCGGCGCAAAGCCAGCCCTCACGCGCGACAACACAGCAGGGTGGAGCCCAGCCATCCAGCCGATGCCACAGCAGATGGCGCTGGTGGTCCCACTGCCAATGCTGCAGATCGGCAGCAAGAGTCGATCCACGCCATTTGATGGCGGCCTCCTTGCACACCCAGCTCTCCAACACCGCCCGTTCTCGCCCCGCCGCGGGCATGGCCTGAATCTGCGCGCGTTCCTGGGCAGGGAAAAACCGCTGGGCCAGGGCCTCGGCCAGGAGCGGCCGCTGCCCCCACTCCAGATCCACCCCGATCGGCTGGGCCGACCAGGCCAGCAGCAGCCCACTGCCACTGTGGCTGAGGCTGATGAAACCGGCCCCCGAGCCCAACAGCGGGGGCTGGCCGGGGGGGCTGTGCAGCGGAACCGCCGCAGGATCCATCCCCAGCAGGGATCCGAGGCGCTGCCGCAGCAGCACCCGACTGACGAGGTAGCGGCCGCGGACCGCCGGTGTCAGATCCCTGCACCACTGCTGCTCCTGGGCACTCAAGCCGGCGTGCCAAGCGCTGGCGTCCGCCTCCAGCGTGGGCATCGCCAGCAGCCAGAGGCGCGGCCGATGACACTGCGGCTGATTCAGAGCTCCCCTTAGGCTCCCGCCATTGTCTCCATGTCCGCGCCATGACCCTGCAGATCGGCGATGCTGCGCCTGCGTTCAGCCTGCCCGACCAGAACGGCAACACGGTGAATCTGGCCGATTTCCGCGGCCAGCGGGTGGTGATTTACTTCTATCCCAAGGACGACACCCCTGGCTGCACCAAGGAAGCCTGCAACTTCCGCGATCAGTGGAGTGCCTTTGAACAGCACGGCATCGCCGTGCTCGGCATCAGCAAAGACGGCGCCACCAGCCACGCCAAGTTCATCAACAAGTACACCCTGCCCTTCACCCTGCTCAGTGATGCGGAGCCCTGTCCGGTGGCGGAGAGCTACGGCAGCTATGGCCTCAAGAAGTTCATGGGCCGCGAGTACATGGGCATGATGCGCCACACCTTTGTGGTGGATGGCGAGGGCAAGATCGAGAAGGCCTATTGGAAAGTGAAGGCCGACACCATGGCCGACGACATCCTCAAGGATCTGGGCCTGGCCTGAGCGGCTACGCCAACGCCACCAGGGCCTCCAGGCATAGGTCTGGGGCCCGGTGGAAGGCCAGTCCGCGCTGCTTAAGCAGGGGCGCAAGGGCGGGCCCATCGCCGCCGGTAAGCCAGAGGGCCCAGGACTGCTCGGCCCCCAGGCCATCGCAAGCCACATCCGCCCAAGCCTCGGCGATGGCACCGGCACAGGCCTGGAGGCAGCCCCAGCCCATGGCCGCGGCCGTGGGCTGGGGCCATCGATCCCGGCTCACCTCCAGGCTGCACGCCCCCAGGCTGGGCAGGAGGGCTGTGGACTGGCCAAGGGCCCGCAGCTGCAGAGCCACCCCCGCACTGATGCGGCCGCCACGGAAGACGCCAGCCCCATCCACCCGGGTGAGGCTTAACGCGGTGCCGGCGTCCGCCACCAACACACCAGCGCGGTGGCGACGCCAGGCCGCCCAGCCCGCCAAGGCCCGATCAATGCCCAACCAGGAGGGTGCCTGTTGCAAGGGCACATCCGCCAGCCGCAGTTCCCGCTCAGCGGGAAGGTGGAGGTGAGCGGAAACCGCCCCCACCCGGGCCCAGGCCTTCAGGCCCGGCCAACCCTCCTCCGGCCTGGCCTGGGGAGGTGGGGCATGCCAACAGCGAAGTGCGCCTTCACCAGGGGCAGCCCAGTGCCAGCGGCTGTTGCCCACCAGCAACACGCGCTCGGGGGCGTGGCCCGGAGCGCCAGCCATTCAGATGCCCTCGCCGCCGAACCCAGGCAAATGGATCCCTCCTGTTTCAGGCCACCGAAACGGGTGGCCCGTCCACTGGAGGAGCCATCGTCGGGGCCACTGGAATGCCAGTCGCCCACGGTGGAGTAGCCCTGCTCGAACAGAGGGTGCTGGGGCAGGTTGTGCTCCTGCATGTAATAAAAGACATCGCGGCTGGTCCAATCCAACAGGGGCCGCAGCGCCCAGCGGCCCCGGACCTGCTCCAGGGGCTGCATCGCCTTGCGGTGATCGGTCTGGCGGCCCCGCACACCACTGGCCCAACAGGTGACCTTGAGATCCAGCAGCGCCCGATCCAGGGGTTCCACCTTGCGCAGCCGGTGGTAGAGCTCGAGATCCTCCACCCGCCCCGTGGCCCACAGCTGGCCGTGCAGCGCCTCCATGCGAGCCGGACTGATCGGCGATTGCGCCACCTTGATCGTGATGGGCAACTGCTCCATCAGGGTCGCTGCGTATTGATAAGTCTCGGGAGGCAAGTAGCCCGTATCCACCCAGATGATCGGCACCTCTGCCCCCAAACGGCTGGCCATATGCAGCGATACGGCCGCCTGAATGCCAAAGCTGGTGGTGAGCGCAAACCCCTCCCCGAACTGCTCCAGTCCCCAACGAAGCCGGGCCTGGGCATCGAGCTCCAACAAGTCGCGACAGGCGCGATCGAGGTCCAATCCAGCGGAGGCGGTTGTCATTTCACCATCTTCCAATGCAGCCGCCACTGGTTAGGG
Organism: Vulcanococcus sp.; assembly: GCA_044341905.1. Taxonomy (GTDB): domain Bacteria; phylum Cyanobacteriota; class Cyanobacteriia; order PCC-6307; family Cyanobiaceae; genus Vulcanococcus. The sequence continues at coordinate 5,164 of JBIIQU010000014.1, forward strand.
TTCGGCCACGACAATTCGGCCTGTCACAGGCTTCGATTCCGTGGCAGACAGACCCTCTGTGCAGGACAGCGCTCCCCTGGTGATCGTGGGCGGGGGCTTCGGCGGCCTCAGTACGGCCCTGGCCCTGGCCCAGCAGGCAGACCACCCACCGCTGCTGCTGATCGAACCCAACGAACGCTTCCTATTCCTGCCCCTGCTCTATGAGCTGCTGAGCGGTGAGCTGCGGCGCTGGGAAATCGCGCCCACCTACAACGCTCTGCTGGCGGGGCGAGGAGTGGCCTGGCTGCGCAGTCGGGTGGTGAGCGTGGACGCTGACGCCCACAGCCTGCGCACCGCCGATGGCCAGCAACTCACCTACAGCCAACTGGTGATTGCCACCGGTGGCCGCCCCGAGAGCTTCGGCATCCCGGGAGTGGAGGAGCACGCCCTGGGATTCCGCAACCTCCACGACGTGGACCGCCTGCAGCACCTGGTGCAGCAGCTCCAACAACGGCGGCGCCCGCTGCAGCGGCTGGTGGTGGTGGGAGCCGGGGCCAGCGGCGTGGAGCTGGCCTGCAAACTCGCCGACATGCTCGACGGCGCGGCCGTGCTGGAACTGATCGAGCAGGGACCGGAACTGTTACCCAGCTCCAAGGCCTTCAACCGCGAACAGGCACGACTGGCCCTGCAGCGCCGCGACATCCGCCTGCGCACCGGCACCCGTGTGGTGGCCGTTCAGCCCGACGGCCTGGATCTACAGCGGGGGGATGGCACCCCAAGCGGCCAGGAACACCTCAGCGCCGATGGCGTGATCTGGACCGCCGGAGTCGCGGCCTGTGTGCCGGCGATCAGTCCGCCGCTTCCCCTGGATCGCCGCGGCCGCCTGCCGTGCCACACCGACCTGCGGGTGGAGGGGCTGCGAGATGTGTTTGCCCTGGGCGATGCCGCCGGCTTCCCCAGCCCAGACGATCCCACCAACGCCAACCAACTGCCGGCCACCGCCCAGGTGGCCTATCAACAGGCGGAGCTGCTGGCGGGGAATCTGCGCAAGGCCCAGGCGGGCGAGCCTCTGGAGCCCTTCCACTGGAACGATCTAGGCGAGATGCTGGGCCTTGGGATCGGGCAGGCAAGCATCACCGGCATGGGCCTCACCCTGGCCGGTCCGGCCGCCCATCAGATCCGCCGCCTGGGCTATCTGGCACGGCTACCGGGCCTGGGCCATCAGCTCAAGGTGGCAGCCGGTTGGCTGGCGGACTGGCGATGAGCGGGGCGCCCCGGGGCCTGCTGCTGGATGCCATGGGCACCCTGCTGGGCCTGCGCCACTCCGTGGGCCACACCTACAGCCGCCTGGCCGGCGACTTCGGCCTGCGGGTGGACGCCGCAGACCTGGATCGCGTGTTCCAGGCTGTCTACCGCCAGGCCCCACCTCTGGCCTTCCCGAGCCTGCGGGGAGCTGCCCTGCTGGAGGCCGAGCGCCATTGGTGGGACGAGCGCATCGGCGAGGCCTTTGCCGCCAGCGGTCACACCGAACCCCTGCCAACGGGGCTGGGCCCGGCCCTGTTTGAGCACTTCGCCTCTCCGGAGCTCTGGCGCGTCTACCCCGACGTACCCAGCCAACTGCAGCGCTGGAGAGCCAGCGGCCTGAAGCTCGCCGTGGTGAGCAACTTCGACCAGCGCCTGCTGCGACTCCTGGAGGGGCTGGGCCTGGCGGAGGCGATGGACTGCGTGGTGGTGTCGAGCACCGCCGGCGCAGCCAAACCCGATCCACGGCCGTTTCAGCAGGCGCTGGAGGCCCTGGACCTGGCCCCCGCGGAGGTGTGGCACGTGGGCGACAGCCCCGAAGACGAGGCCGGCGCCCGGGCGGCAGGGCTGCGCTGTGTGCTGATCCGCCGGTCCCAGCCGGGTGTTGGAGCTTGAAGCAGGCCGTCCTGCTGGGCCGCGTCGCCGGGCTGCGCCCCTCGGTGACCCGCCGCCTCGAGCGCCTCGCCCACCGGCGTCACCCCGAGGGGGACGGAGCCGATCTGCTCACCCTGCAACGCCTGGCCAGCGAAAGTGGCGAACTCGAGCTGCCCCTGAGCCTGGTGATCGATGGCCGGGGGCTTTGCCGGCTGCTGTGGGTCGGCCCCCTCGAGCAGTCGGGACGGCTGCTGGAGCGGCTGCCGGGTGGTCCCCGCCGCCAGGGGGCCGGGCTGCGCCTGATCACCTGTGTGGGCCGCAGCAAACAGCTGGCGCCCCAGGGCAGTGAGGCGGTGGTGGGCCTCGACCTGCAGCCGCGGCTGTGGCTGCGCTACGGCGACAGCCCCCGGGCCGGCGGCCACTGGGACGCCGCGGCCTTTGCCCCCGGTAGTGATGCCAGCCAGCCCTGGCAGCCCCTGGGAAGCGGCGACCTGGAGGCCCTCTGCTCCTTTATTCCCCACGAAGCCGAGCCCCCCCGGCAGGCGTCCGGGAGGATGCAAGCCACGCCCGGGGTGGAGCGGGTGCTGGTGCTGGTACTGAGCCCGGGAGATGCGGCGGAGGCCCAGCGCCAGATCGCGGAGCTGGAGGGCCTGGTGCGCAGCGCCGGGGCCAACCCCGTGGGGCTGGTGATGCAACGCCACTCCCAGAGCTCGCCGCAAACGCTGTGGGGTGAGGGAAAGCTGCGCGAGGCCGCCCTGGAGGCCCGACGAGTGGGCGCCTCCCTGGTGGTGACGGATCGGGAACTCACCCCCGCCCAGGCCCGCAACCTGGAGAGGCTGCTGGATCTGCCCGTCAGCGACCGCAGCGAGCTGATTCTCGACATCTTTGCCCAGCGGGCCGCCAGTGGTGCAGGCCGCCTCCAGGTGGAACTCGCCCAACTGCGCTACCGCCTGCCCAGGCTCATGGGCCGGGGCCTCAGCCTCTCGCGTCAAGGCGGCGGTATCGGCACCCGCGGCCCCGGTGAAACCCAGCTGGAGAAAGACCGCCGAGCCATCGCCCGCCGCATCGACAAATTGCAGCGGGATGTGCAGAAACTGGGGGAGCACCGGGCCCGCATACGCGCCAGCCGCCGTGGGCAGCGCCGCATGGCCCTGGTGGGCTACACCAATGCCGGCAAGAGCTCCCTGCTCAATGCCCTCAGCAAGCCGGTGGCCGGGGAGGAGGTGCTGGCGGAGAACAAGCTGTTTGCCACCCTCGATCCCACCACCCGGCGCATCGCCCGCCCCGACCCCCAGGGTGGCCCGCCGCAAACACTGCTGCTCACGGACACGGTGGGCTTCATCCGCGACCTGCCACCACCCCTGGTGGAAGCCTTTCGCTCCACCCTGGAGGAAACCCTGGAAGCCGATCAGCTGCTGCTGGTGGTGGACCTCTCCGACCCGGCCTGGGCCGACCAGGTTCGAACCGTGCATGCCATCCTCGATTCCCTCGAGAGCACGGCCCCACGGCGCCTGGTGGGCAACCAGATCGACCGCTGTCCCGCGGCAGCCCTGGAGCAGGCTCGGGCCCTGGATCCGCAGGCGCTGTTCGTCTCCGCCACGGGTGGGCTGGGCCTCCACCACCTGCGGGACTGGCTGTTTGCCCCCGCTCCATCGCCCCGGATGTAGCCAGTGCCACACGGGAACGGGAAACCGGCCTCAATCACTGCCACTCCTGTGTCAGCATCTGGCCCGATTCACGACCCGCATCCGGCCATGGCGCTGCAGCTCGGCGATACCGTTCCCGATTTCACCCAGGACTCCCAGCTGGGCCCCATCAACCTCTACGACTTTGCGGCCGACAGCTGGGTGGTGCTGTTCTCCCACCCCGCGGACTACACCCCGGTCTGCACCACGGAGCTGGGTGAGGTATCGCGCCTGCGCCCCGAGTGGGAGAAGCGCAACGTGAAAACCATCGCCTTGAGCGTCGATTCCGCGGAGAGCCACAAGGGCTGGATCTGCGACATCAACGAGACCCAGAGCACCACCGTCGACTACCCGATCCTTGCGGACGCCGACAAGAAGGTGAGCGATCTCTACGGGATGATCCACCCCAATTCGCTCAACAACCTCACGGTGCGGTCGGTGTTCATCATCGACCCCAACAAGAAGCTGCGCCTGCAGATCACCTATCCCGCCAGCACCGGCCGGAACTTCGATGAGATCCTGCGGGTGATCGATTCCCTGCAGCTCACCGACCACCACTCCGTGGCCACGCCGGTGAACTGGAAGGACGGCCAGGACTGCGTGGTGGTGCCCTCCATCCCCACCGACGAGGCCCGCAACAAGTTCCCCAAGGGCGTCACCGAGATCAAGCCCTACCTGCGCATGACCCCCCAGCCCAACAAGTGAGCCCAGTCGGCTCTTCTTCTGCCCCCTGGCCACGCGCCAGGGGGCTTTTTGATGGCCGCTGGCCGCCGGGCATGGAGCCTCTATAACCAGCCCAAGCGGGCGCATCGTGATGCGGGTTCTGGGGCTGATGAGCGGCACAAGTGCCGATGGCATCGACGCGGTGCTGGCCGACTTCCAAGGGGCACCGCAACGGCCCCGCTGGCGCCTGCTGGCCCGCGGAGCCACGCCCTACCCAGCCGACCTGCGGGCACGGCTGATCGCCACGGGCCAGGGCGGGCCGATCAGCGCCGCCGAGGTGATCGAGCTGGGGGAGGCCCTCACCGAAGTCCAGGCTGCCGCGGCCCACAGCTGTGATCCGGAGGGCCGGGCCGAACTGGTGGGCTGCCATGGCCAAACCCTGTGGCACCGCCCCCCCAGCGGCCAACGCCGTGGCAGCAGCTGGCAACTGCTGCAGGGGCCGCTGCTGGCAGCGCTGCTGCAGCGGCCGGTGGTCTTCGACTTTCGCGCCGCCGACCTCGCCCTCGGGGGCCAGGGGGCACCTCTGGTGCCGGCGGCCGACGCGGCCTTACTGCCCGCCATCGGCGGCTGGCGCGCCCTGCTGAACCTGGGGGGGATCGCCAACCTCACCCTGCTGCCGCCCGCCAGCGGGCCTGACCGGCAGGCCGCGGTGCTGGGCTGGGACTGCGGGCCGGCCAACACCTTGCTGGACCTGGCCGTACAACGCTTCAGCGGAGGCAGCCTGAGCTTCGATGCCGATGGCCAATGGGCCCGGCGGGGCCAGAGCCATGGGGCCTTGATCGCGCGCTGGCTGCAGGAGCCCTACCTCCAGCAGAGCCCGCCCAAGTCCACCGGACGGGAGCTGTTCGGCCGGACGGACCTGGAGCGCCGCCTCGGCGATCTGGAGCAGGCCGCAACGGCGGCAGGACAGCCGCTGAAGCCTGCCGATGCCCTGGCCACCCTCACCGAGTTCAGCGCCGCGGTGGTCGCCCAGGACCTGGCCCAGGCGCCACCGGCCCTGGAGTTACTGGTGGCCGGCGGCGGTGCTCGCAACGGGCTGCTGATGGAGCACCTACGCCAGCGTTGCCGCGGCCTGTGGGTGCGTTCTCTGGCGGAACTGGGCATCGGCGACAGCGACCGCGAGGCCCTGGCCTTCGCCCTGCTGGCCTGGTGGCACCACTGCGGCCACCCAGGCTCCCTGCCGTCGGTCACCGGAGCCAGCCGGGCAGCCGTGCTCGGCGTACGGGCGGAGCCGCCTGGGCGCTTGCCCCGCAAGGGCTGCTGAAAACCTACAAAACGCAAGCAAGCGCGGTAGCCCTGCTGCACCCAGCGGCTCCCATGCATAGCGTTCGGGACAGCGCGAT
>JBIIQU010000236.1:0-2980 GCA_044341905.1 Vulcanococcus sp.
GTGGAGCAGAGGGGGTGCAGCCGTTGGCGAAGCAGGCGTTGCATGGTGGAGCTCAGGCCTCCCGCTGGGCGCCGGGGATGGGCTGCCAGTTGGTGTGGGTGGCCCACAGGGCCCAGATGGCCATGGCCCGCAGGTAGTGGCAGGCCCGGAAGGTGTTCACCGCGGTGATGGCCTCGGGGGTGCGGAATTGCAGGCCACCGGCATACACCTGCTCCACCACGGCACCGGTGATGGCGAAGGCGGTGCCGCTGTCGCCCATCAGGCGGTAGTAGGCCGCCAGGCCGAAGTTGATGCCGGTCCACACCTCGAGGGGGTGGGTGCCGTTGGGATCGAGGGGGGTGCCATCGCGGCGCAGGCCATTGGCCACGCCGAGGCTGCCGCCCTGGAACCCCTCGAAGCAGGCTTCCTTCACCGCCTTGAGAGCGCTCTGGGCGCGGTCGTCGGCCACCACGGCGGGTAGGCCCAGCAGGCGGGCGTAGAAGTCGCCGCAGAGCTGGTCGGCCATCACCACGGGGGTGCCGCTCTCGGCGTCGATGTTGTAGTACTCGCCGTTCCAGAGCAGGGCATCGAAGTTGGCCCGGGATTGCTCCAGCCAGCCGCTGAATTCCCGCTGTTCGTTGGAGGTGTCCAAGCCCATGGCGAGTTGCAGCTGCTGGGCCATGGCCAGGGCCGCCTCCAGGGCCGCGATCCAGAGGGCGCCGCAATAGGCGCTCACCCCCTTGAGCGGCCAGTCGTCGAAGGTCTGGTCGGGGGCGCCGCCGTTGTCGGGCAGGCCGTCGTTGTTGGCGTCGAAGGTTTTCAGGTAGCGCAGGGCCTGCACCGCCGCCGGCCAGCAGTCCGCCAGGAAGCGCAGGTCTTCACCGGTGGGCGCCAGCTTGAAGGTGCGCCACACCTGCAGCACGTAGTCGCTGGCGAGGTCTTTCCAGAGGTTGCAGTCCTGATAGGCGGTGTAGTTGGTGGCGTCCCAGGGGCGCTCGTTGGGGGCACCGAGGTCGTGGGGGGTGGCTCCCGCCAGCTTGCGGGCGGCCTCCACCCGGCCCTTGCCCTGGGTGAAGTACCAGCCGATCGGCCGCGGGGTGGGGTCGGCGGCGGGGATGGCACGGGCGAAGCTGCGCAGCACGGCTTTGTCGAGCTCCGGCCACAGCTGTAGCAGGGCAAAGGAGCCATAGAGCCGCACATCGAGGCTCTCGTACCAGGCGTAGTCGAGGCACTCGAGCACGCCAAAGCGGCCCACGGGATCGGCCGAGCTGGCGGCACTCCAGAGGCTGCCGCCGGAGGCGAGGTCGTAGAGCTCGTTGAACAGCGCCATGCGCAGCGGTTCGGGGATGTCCTGCCGCTCCAGCACCGGCTGCTGCCAGGCCTCAATCTGCTGGTGCCAGCTGCGCCAGTCCCGCAGGGCCTCCGCCGCGATGGCCGCGGCGCCGCGGCCGTCCATGCCAAAGAAGTCCGTGTAGCGCCGCAGCGCCCGGGTGCCGCTGGCGAAGGCCGTCACCGGCAGGTCCCAGCTGATCACCAGCGGAATCTCCATGCTCTCGCCGGGTTCCAGGTGGCACTTCACCGCCAGGGCGGCGCTGGCCGGATCGTTCTGGCCGCTGTGGCGGTCGTTGTTGCTGTCGGGAATGGAGCCATCACGGGCGAACGGCTCCCACAGCTCGGCGCCGGTGCCGGTGGGGTTCCAGCGGCTGCAGCGCTGCACTTCCAGGCCCGCATCGGTGGCGATGCACCATTGGCCCTGGCCTTCGGCGATGGGCTGGCTCACGGTGCCCTCCAGCAGCACCCCCTTGAGCTGGCCGTCGTCGATCCAGCGGTTGCATTGCCCCTGGCTGCTGCCCACGGCGGGTACGTAGTTGTGCTCTGGGCTGCCGTCGTCGCGGAATTGGACGGCGGCTGTGGGATCGGTGTTGGTGAACCAGCCAGTGGTGTTGCGCCAGCTCAGCAGCAGCGACAGATCCAGGGGCTTGGTGGTGGGGTTACTGAGGGTCCAGCGGAACACCGCCACGGGATAGCTGCTGCGCTGGTAGTCGCCGGGGAGGATCGGGCTGAAAGCCTCGCAGCGCACTTGGGCGTCGAACACCCCCTCGTAGCTGGTCCAGCTGAGGGGGTAGCGGGCGGCGTAGGTGCCGGTGCTGTGCAGGCTGCCGGCGTTGTCCAGCCTGCTGGCGGGGTACCAGCTCCAGGCGCTGAGGGGTTCGCCGGCTTCGGGGCGGGAGGCATCGGCCTCGGGTTTCACCGCCAGGGCATGGGCACGGCTGTCCTGGCCGTTGCTCTCGAACAGGGCGAACTGGCAGTCGGGCAGGCTGCCAAACCAGTGTTCCCCGCCATCCAGGTGCCAGAGGTTGAAGGCACCGTCCGGGCCGCGGCCGATGCAGCCGGCGCCGAATCCCCCCAGGGGCATGCCGTGGCTGGGGCCGTCGTCGAGGTTGCTGGCGTAGCGCACCGTGTAGGGCTTGTCCCAGCCGAGGCCCAAGGGCCGCGACCAGCTCGCGGCTGGGGGGCGCCAGGAGCTGCCGGCAGGGCGCTGGGCTCCTTTGCCCCGCAACAGCGATTTGAGGGCGGAGAGGCCGAAGCGCGCCATGGAGCCGTAAAAAGTGCGCCCAGCTTGTCAGAGCTGGCCCGGTTGGGTCTGCAGGCTGCCGCCCACTTCCTGGTCCACCAGGGCATCCAGGGTCACGGCGGAGCGCACCAGGGCCTGGTAGCGCTGCACCACGCGGCGGTTGCGCTCGATCCAATTGCCGGCATCGCCGCTGGGCAGGCCTGAGCCGTCGCCGGCCAGCAGCTCCAGATCGCTCTGTTGGGCCAGCAGGGCGAGCACCAGGTCGTGGATGCGCTGGCGGCGATCGCTCATGGACGGGCCGAAGGGGCAGGTGGCTGAGCATCATGGCTCCAGTGGCAGGCGGCGCCCTGGCGGAACAGGCCCTGGTGGAGGTGATCGGCACCGATGCGGGTGGCCTGGCGGCGCTGCCTGCCGGGGCGCAGCAAC